>CBFCZA010000107.1:0-8877 GCA_965602285.1 uncultured Curvivirga sp.
ATATATTTTACTATCACTTAAGTGTTTTCTCTGTGTAAGGATCAGGCCGATCAAAGATGTGGCGAGTATAAATATGATAACATATTCACTGTAGATTTTGAAGTCAGTAAGCCCTTTACCTTCTAAATGGCTCGTAGGTAATAAATCTAAAGAAAAAGATGCATAAATTGCAAATAAGCCATAAACACTAAGTAAAGTAAGTGTTTTAACCCTTGAAATGTTGAATTTAGGTAAAAAAGCTATGGAAAAGAATAAGCATGCTTCAAGAACCCTAGCACTGAGCCAAAAATTAATTGTAGTATTCAAACCATGACTAGGGAGCATATTCATACCAGTAAAAGTAAGAGTATGAAGGAGGTCTAATATACCAATCCAAAAATATCCGGTGCCCAAAAGTATTAAATGCGGATATTTTGTGAAACTAAAAGCATGCCATGCAACTGCAAAAATAACAAAAGCAATAACTATAGAAAACAACTCAGCTAGTGTATGGAAAACTAGGTAGTCATACAGGGAAATAAAAATCAAAAATATCGTTAATAAAATAGGAAGTAGCAATATTTTGCTTAATTTAATCAGGCGACTTTTTGTAATCGACGATAATAGTAATTTTAGAATGCGCCCCATAATCTCTCCAAATTTTGGATTTTAGTGCCAATAGAATCCATTAATTAAGCTTCTTTAATATACAATTACAGGCTTCATCACAATATTGTCAATGCAACCAACCCTCTATTTGCTAGATCAGCAGTTTAAGTTTTTACTTTAATGTAGTTCAAAAGCTAGAAACTAAAACAGCCCCTCTTCTGATGATGATAACTTTTTAACATCAAACCAAATTACCGTTTTGACAGGAAAAATCGAGTAATTAGCCTAGTAAAATATGCAGGCTAGTTCGAACTTCAAAAACCTGATTTAACTCAGACTCACCCCATTTTTGCCTACATATTTATACAATTTGTCATTCAGCATCACTTTTAGGAATTAAAAAATACTTATTATAAATCAATTAGTTATATTGTAAATTCAAAAGTTGCACTCCCTGTTCAAGACCCACTGCCAAATGGGCATTAGTAAATTCTGACACCCTTTTTCGTGCTAAAAATCATAGACATTTTGAGTAATATAATTATCCTTTTATAAGGTGTTAACCATTTAGGTTAGATCTGATAGAGATATAAGATACTCTTTTATGAAAGTTAACGAATGTCATTGATTGGAAATTATACATATCCTGCACGTATTTGGCAGGATGAAGAGGGAGTTTTTCAAATTCGTTTTGATGGGCTACCAGAAATAGAAGCCCAAGCCACCACCATGGAAGATGCAAAAGAATTGGCGACAGAATGTCTGGCTGATGCCGTTGCTGATAGAATTCAACAAGGGCACCCTCTACCTGAGCCCTCTAGCAGTTCTGAATAACCTTTAGCTTAATGTATAAAGAATCTTTCTTATTAACCTAGTATTAATATTTTACATTTATGTATGATATTGTCGTTTTACTGATAAATATTTTTTTTCAATTTTCAGTATAAAAATGTACAAAACAATGCTAATAATGTGTTAACGAGTGAGTTTCGCATTATAACTTTTTGAGGAAAATCGATGTCTGCCCATGAGCCACGCGAAATTTACTCTGTAGAAAAATCAGGTGGACCTGATACATTTAGCACTAATCAGGATTCTGCTTCTGACGGCGGCACTGTTAATCATGGCTCAGCATCTCAAATTCTTAATGCTATTGCGGCGTTAAGAGAAGAAGTAGCTGAAATAAAAGCATCTATTCAACCTAATTCATCCATGGATAGCAATTCTGCATCTGACAAAACAACCGATGGAAACGCTCATGATGATGAGATGGATTTAGAATTACGCCTTGAAGTCGCCCAAATGGTGCGGACTATAGCAAAAGCAAAAAATGAATTAGCCCATATAAAACATCCAAACGCCGATGATGATCGCTTAGAAGAAGCATCTTCTGAATTAGATGCCATTGTTTTAGCCACGGAAACAGCGACAAACAATATCCTTGAGGCTACAGAGACCATAGAGATGGATCTAACTCAAATTGCGGCCCTTGCCCATGAAGATGAAGACATCGTTACCCTATCCGATAAAATAGCCGCACAGACTACGGCAATTATGGAAGCCTGTAACTTCCAAGATATCACAGGGCAACGCATTACCAAAGTGGTAACAACAATGCAGTTTGTTGAGGAACGCATCAGTAAAATGATTGGTATTTGGGGATTTGATGCCTTTTCCGAATTACCCGTACCAATGAGCGCAACAGAAACAAGCGATGACCCAGATGCTGATCTACTTGCCGGTCCACAAATGGAAGGCCAAGGTATTAGCCAAGATGAAATTGATTCTTTGTTTGATTAATGACAAAGAAACAATTCAGAAAAAGGAAACTTAGTTGCTTCCTTTTTTTTCGTCAGAATCACTAGAATCATCATCTTCAAATAATATGCGATGGGCTGCCCCATCTAAATCATCATATTGATTTGATCGCAAAGTCCATAAAAACGCAGCAAGCCCTAAAAGCCCAAGAAACAGGGCTATTGGAATTAAATACAAAAGACCACTCATTTATCGTTTTCCTTTTGAAATGGTCCAACCTAAACGCAAGGCGTTCAAAATTACCACGACTGAAGAACTAGACATCGCTATAGCTGCGACTAACGGTGTTACAAAACCTAATACAGCGAGAGGTATGGTAAATATATTGTATCCTAGTGCCATCACAAAATTCTGCTTAACCAACCGTTCACTTTTACGCGCAACATAAAGGCTTTCTGCGACAGGGTCCAATAAACTCCCTTGAAAAATTACATCCGCAGCATTTTGACTGATATCAGAGGCAGAACTTGGCGAAAGAGAAACAGTTGCTGCCGTCAGGGCCGGCGCATCATTGAGACCATCACCCACCATTGCTACATGTAAGCCTTGTGCTCTTTTTTCTTCTATAATGGCAAGTTTTTCTGTGGGGCTACAAGATGCTTTCCAATCATCAAACCCTAAAACCTCCGCAACTTGCGAAACACTTGCAGGGCGATCTCCAGATAATAGAATCAACTCATAACCTTGCTTTTTCAACCGCTTGATAGTTGATTTTGCATCTTCTCTTAATTTATCTGAGAAATGAAAGCATGCTGTTCGTCCTGATGGATATTCAAGCCATAATTCTGGTCCAGTGGGTTCACTATCATCCACTAACCCAAGCCAATTTCTGGAGCCAAGTCGATAGTTTCCACCCTCCCCCATCCATATCATGCCACACCCTGTTTCTTCTCTTACGTCTTTGATAATTGGCTTCACTAAATTACCAGACGCATACACTAGGGCTTTTGCAAGAGGGTGACGGCTGAATAACGATGCTGCAGCTGCAATAGCTAGATCTTTATCAGACCAACTATCTTGCTTCAAAAGCTCTAACTTGCCTTCGGTTAACGTGCCTGTTTTATCAAAGATAATCACGTCTACCTTAGATAATCGTTCTAATGCAGACCCCGTCTTTAATAAGATCCCTTGTTTTAGCAATCTACCAGCGGCAACAACTTGCACAACGGGTACAGCAAGTCCAAGGGCACAAGGGCATGTGATAATAAGAACAGCGACAGATGTTAATAAGGCATGTTGCCACCCTAAAGACCCAAAAAGAACCCAGCCAAAGAAAGTAATTGCTGCCAAAACATGCACAACGGGTGCATAAGCAGAAGCAATTCTATCTGCCAAGGTAACATAATCTGCCCGACGCTGCTCTGCATTTTCCATCAACCTGCAGATTTCAGCGAGCAATGTAGCTTCACCAACCTGATCAACCTTTAACGTCAAAGGTTGCCCAAGGTTCATACTACCAGCAAAAACACGGTCCCCCACACCTACCGTCAAAGGAAGGTTTTCCCCCGTTAAAACGCTACTATCAATATCGGAAACTCCAGAAGAAATTATTCCATCAACAGATATGCGCTCTCCCGAAGCAACAAGGACTTGGTCCCCCTCATTCACCTTATCAGGGGTAACAACACAAATGCCTCCATCTTCTTGAATGACAGAAACGGCCGTGGCGTTTAAAGAGAGCATGTGTTCAGCAACAGCCCTAGCCTTACCGCGCGCCCTGTGATCTAGGTAGCGTCCAACCAACAGAAAAAACATCAAGGTAATAGCAGAATCAAAATAGGCATGCTCTGCTCCACGCATCGTCTCTGAAAGGCTCATAACTGTAGCTAAAGTCACAGCAAGAGAGATCGGCACGTCCATATTCGTGCGACCTTGCTTGAGAGCGGATAAAGCAGATTCAAAGAATACTCGCCCAGAATAAATAATGGCTGGTATCGCAATAATCGCAGAGATCCAATGCATCAAACTTCGTGTATGTGGCCCCATATCAGATGAATGCCCTGCCCACACAGATACAGATAAAAGCATCACGTTGGATGCAGCGAATCCAGCGACAGCCATGGATTTCAAAAGCACCTTATCGCGGTCATCTTTGCCGCTGTCTAAAAGAGCAGCACTATATGGCACACCGCGATATCCTTTTGCGGCTAACGCCGTCAGGATTTCTATAACATTTGTTTTAGTCTCGTCCCATGAAACAACAAGACGACTGGTCGAAAAGTTTACACGAGATTCATCAACACCTTCCAACTTTAAAAGGGCAGTCTCAATTGTATTTATACAAGCACCACAATGAATTCCATCGACCAAAAATCGCATGCGAACATGATCACTCTCTAACTTCTCTTCAAAAGGAGAGAGGTCACTGGGTATCTGGCTTGTTATATCTATGGTTTGCCCATCAATTGTTACACTAGGGCAACAAGCACCGCCAAGAAGTTCAGCCATAAGTTAATGAAACCCTTTTTCATCAATATGAATACGTTTTACCGATTGGTAGCTACCATTATTTGCCACAATTAATTTTTTTAAATCCCATTGCCCAAGTAGTGGAAATTCAATATTTCCTTCATACTGACCTGGACTAACTTCTTGCAGTGCAATTTTTTGATCATAGCCATGATGGGTTGGTCTAATCGCAATCACATGTACCTTTGCACCTTCAATTGCTCTTCCCGCATTATCATTCACGATTAAAACAAGATTTGCTATTAATCCAGATTCAGGAATAATGTTTAAGGTTTCTTGCCAACCTAAGGCTTTCATTTGTGCCGCCCCATCTAAATTTTCATTATATGATAATCCTTTCACGTAATGATTCTTTGTCTCTAAACCAGTCCAACTTGATAAAGCAAAATATAACATTATTCCGTTCACTGTGATAATCACAGCAAAGAAAGCAAAAAAGTAATAAGGAATTATGCTCTTCTTTTTAACTGGAACTTTATTCAATTCAACTTCAGGCATTGTACTATCCACCATTATTTTTTTCCTTAATTACGTGGGCTATTAAAGCTACTTTTATGTCTTTGGTTTTCACGTGCAAATCTTAGACTGCCATCCGTTTGCGGAGATTCCATTTCCGTAAAATTGAAAATGAGTTCCATATTATCTTTTGGCAAAGCTGATTTATGGGCAGAAACAAAAACATGCTTAGCATCAACACCATCAGGGGCAACTGTGAAAACGAGGAACTTACTTTCTTCCACCTCGCCAGAGAATTTTATTGTTGGATCGCCAACGCCTTCAACATTCAACATAAAGTGCCTTACATGTTGAGTTTTGTTTAGAATTTTAACCTCATAACCATTTCTAATATCTCCACTTTTTAACGTTACAAAAAGAGGGCTACGATCTTTTAGAATATTGATAGCCAAATGATTTCGTGTACCAAAAGTATAGATAATAAAGGCTGAAACAATTGCAATAAGTACCGCGTAAAATATTGTGCGGGGACGGATCAAACGACGCTTGGCCTCTTGTCCTTTTTCACGGGAAACCTGTCGATTTATAGAATCATAGGCAATCAATCCTTTTGGAAGATTAACCTTTTCCATAATATTGTCACAAGCATCAATGCATAACCCACAACCAATACATTCCAATTGATTGCCATCACGAATATCAATGCCCATAGGACATACAACAACACAGTTCCCACAATCAATACAATGTCCACGATCACTATAATCACCATCACGTGCAGGTTTTTCTCTTGGTTCCCCACGCCATGTTTCATAAGTAACGATCATAGAATCTTCATCTGCCATAGAGGCCTGAATACGTGGCCATGGGCACATGTAGGTGCAGATTTGCTCTCGTCCGAAACCAGCTAAAAGATAAGTTGTGAAAGTAAATAATGCGATAAAAAATGCAGCATTTCCAGTAATCTCACCATGAAATACAAGGTCACTCACAAATGTTGGAGCATCCACAAAATACATAATCCACGCCCCACCTGTTATCAGTGAGAGATAAAGCCAAATAACATGCTTAATAATGCGTTTTATAATCTTATTCGTAGACCATGGCGCTTTATCCAAACGAATACGTGCGGCACGATCACCTTCGACAATACGCTCTACCCATACAAATAAGTCTGTCCAAACAGTTTGCGGGCATGCAAAACCACACCAAATACGGCCAAATAAAGCTGTCGCCATAAATAAGCCAAGAGCAGAAACGATCAAAATACCAGTAATGTAATAAATTTCCTGTGGCCAAATTTCTATCCACAAGAAATAAGCACGTCGTGCAGGCATATCAATTAACCAAGCCTGATCAGGAATACCCGGCCCACGATCCCATCGTACCCACGGCGCAATATAATAAATACCCAACAGGATAATCATACCTGCCCATTTTAATTTTCGATAAAGTCCCCAAACCCGTTTCGGGTGGATTTTTTCTTGCTTCTTATAAAGCTCAGACTGTGGGGTTCTAGGAGGAAGGACATTCTTATCTTTAGAGGCAGTCATAGGCGAAAAGACTCCAAGCACTTATTTTGGGCAAAATTGCCCCATATCTATTTCGAATTAAAAAGAAAAAAAGCCCTGCCCCGATAATCAGAACAGGGCTTATTCTTTTTAGAAAGGAAGGTGATTACTCACCACCCCCTTGTGCGTGCACATAAACGGTTAACATCTTAATAGTAGCCTCATCAAGACGCCCCGCCCATGCAGGCATTACACCATGCTTAGGTTTGTTAACTTGGGCAATGATGGTTTCACGATCATTTGCATAAAGCCAAACTTGGTCATCCAATGCAGGTGAACCTGTTTCACGATCACCTGCGGCACTTGTACCATGACAAGAAGCACAGTTTTCAGCAAAAACCGAAGCCCCTGCTTTTGCAGATGCAACTGACATTGGTTCTAACCCAGAAAGCGTTAATACATAATCAGCGACAGATTCAATTTGGTTTTTATCCAAAAGTTCATCAGCACCAAATGCAGACATTTCAGAATACCGAGTGTCTTCATCTTGCTCCCAACGAATACCGTGAAGGATAGTTTGCTGAATGGCATCTAAATCACCACCCCAAAGCCAGTCATCATCCACAAGTGCAGGATAGCCAGTGACACCAGCCCCGCCAGCACCATGACAAGCGACACAGTTTTCTTTAAATGCAGCACCACCACCCACAACAGAGAAACCAAGCAATTCAGAATCAGCACGAATTTCTTTTAATGAAGACGTTTCAATACGATCCAAATATACTTTTTTCTCTAATTTTGCTGCTGCAATATCTGCTGCGACATCAACACGCTGTGAATAATTGGCCGTCCCACCATAATAACTATTACCAAATGGTATCGATGGATAAATCACCATATAAACAACACTAAAAGCAATACAGGCATAGAAGGACCATAACCACCAACGTGGTAATGGATTATTCAACTCTTCTATACCGTCCCATTCGTGACCTGTGGTTTCTACACCGGCAATGGGGTCAATCTTCTCTTCCTCTGCCATGATCACGCTCCTTTTATCTGATCAACATCATCTTCTAATAACGGAATATTAGCCGCCTCAGCCATTTCTGCGTCTCTTTTCTTAGAAGGCCAGAGTGCATAGGCAACGATGCAAATGAAAACGATTCCTAGCCATAGATTCCAGAAGTCATTTGCATATTTTACAAGAATATCCATGTGACAGTTCTCCCTATTGACGTAAATCTTCAGGTTTATACTGGGTGAAATCAACCAGTGTACCTAACATTTGCATATAAGCGATTATGGCATCCAACTCTGTTAAACGAGTGGGGTCTCCATCAAAATCACCAACGACTATTTTTGGATAGCGCGCCTGAAGACCATCCCAATCCGCATCCGGATCAGCTTGTGCAAATAAATCAGCTTTGGCTTCTGCGATATGTTCTTCGCTATAAGGCACGCCCGCCAAGGCTAAAGCTTTTAAGTGCGCTGCAGGGTCATCTATTTCTAAATCACGATCAGCCATAAATGGATATCCCGGCATGATAGATTCAGGAACGACAGAGCGTGGATTCACCATATGGGCCACATGCCAGTCATTTGAATATTTACCGCCAACACGTGCTAAATCAGGACCAGTTCGTTTTGAACCCCACTGAAAAGGATGATCATACATACTTTCAGCAGCTAAACTATAATGCCCGTAACGTTCTACTTCATCCCTAAAGGGGCGAATTTGTTGAGAGTGACAGTTATGACACCCTTCACGAATGTAAATATTACGACCCATTTGTTCTAAGGGACTATAAGGGCGAACACCTTTTACTTTTTCAATTGTACTTTCAATTGTAAAAAGTGGAAGCACCTCAACAAGGCCACCAATTGAGACGGTTATCAAAATAGCAACCGTCATAATAGCAGCGTTTTTTTCAACTATTTTATGGTTAAAAATCATCTGTTATGCCTCCCTATTCTGCTGCCGCTGGCGCGACATCGGTGTAAGGTTTTTCTACTCTGATATCACCACGGATGG
>CBFCZA010000108.1:0-8871 GCA_965602285.1 uncultured Curvivirga sp.
CAAAAAAATGTCCGCATCGTTGCTGGTCAAGGTGTGTTTTCAGGCAAAGAAGGTAAAATCCTTGATGGGTATTTAAATACTTCTCAAACAAACCAAATAAAAGAAGCATCAAATCGTCAAGAAAACTATTGGGACGAAAATTCCTATGTCGCTGTTTTTAAAACGTCTCGGGGCAAAAAGAATATTTTCTATTTACCAGACCTAACTGATTGCAGCTCTATGGACCATAAGTTGATAGATATGTTTTGCAATAATGTGAATGTGGCGTATGAAAATTTATATTTAATGCAAGATTTGAAGTCAGCAGAGTGGAATGTTGTACATCGCCTTGTTAGTGCAAGAAGCAATTCAAAAGATTCAGATCATGCAACACGTATAAGTGACGTCGCGGAATTTTTTGCACATCGACTAGGTATGTCTGAAAGTGATGTTGCTAACTTTAAAGAAGCGGTTCCATTTCATGATATTGGTGCAATAAATATTTCAGATTCTATTTTACAGAAACCTGACCAATTAACCGATGCAGAGATGGAAGAAGTTAAGTCTCATGCAAAAGTGGGTTATGACATTTTATCGAATTGTGAAGCCGACATTTTAAAAATTGCGGCGTTGATTGCACGTGACCATCACGAACATTGGGATGGGAATGGCTATCCTGACGGTAAAAAAGGGAACAAAATAGATCATTTTGCACGCATAGCTGCGATGGTGGATACGTTTGAATCTTTATCAAGGGATAATTCTTCTAGAAATGCTATGGATTTAGAAGATATTAAAGAGTATTTCAGGAAAGAACGCGGGAAACAATTCGATCCGGATTTGGTGGATAGCTTTCTTGCTAACATAGATGATATGCTGGTGCTTCTTCCTGAATTAGTTCAACCATAACTTTAAGGCTTCGATGTTGTTTTGATCGTTATTTATTTTTCTTTTGTTGGATTCTGAAGCCACCTATGGCATCTTATCCTTAGAGGGCGTTTTCTAACTTTATGAAGGAGATAATCGTGAAAATATTGAAACCTTTGGCAGTTTTAGGCTTAATATCCGTTGCCGCTTGTACGAGTCGATTGGATAGTGTGAATAATAACCCGCCAGCAGGGGATGCTTTTCAAGTTGCCCTTCATCAAGGATATATTGAAATTGCACGTATGGAATATGCAGAATATGACCGCAAAGATGGTTGTACTTTTGTGGATCGGGCTGATGCCTCATCGATGGGAACATCTGTTCTTCCTGAAGAGATTTCAGCACGTAAACTTCCTGCAAATAAAGTATCAGTTTTAACATCTGCAAGGGCGCGTTTAATGAGGGCATTAGACGCTGGTGCAGCACAATCACATCCAAAAGAGGCAGCAAGAGCCCAAGTGATGTTTGATTGTTGGATGCAGGAACAAGAAGAAAATAAACAGCCTGAAGATGTGGCTTTTTGTCAAAGCGCCTTCACCATGGCGATGGAAAAAATAGAATATAAAGAACCAGTGCCTGTTGTTGCTGCCGCTGAGCCCGCGCCCGCACCAGTTGTAGTTCCTGCACCAGAACCTGCACCTGAGCCAGCTCCGGCTGCTTTGCCTACGGGAATGCATATTTATTTTGATATGGATAGTTCTGCATTGACCAGTGCCGCTGCTAGTATCGTGAAAAAAGCCGTTGGTGTATTGAATGGATTTGGTGCTAAATCGGTCATATTGCAAGCCCATACGGATAGTGCGGGTAGTAATGATTACAATATGAAATTGGCTGGAAAACGTGCGAATGCAGTGAAACAAAAATTAATTGAAATGGGTGTTCCTGCATCTGCAATCATGTTGGATATTAGAGGTGAAGAAAGCCTTATCGTATCCACAGCGGATGGTATGGCAGAACCAGAAAACCGTCGTGTTCAATTTGTTTTCAAACGCTAACATAAAAAATGACAAAGATTGAACGGGGAGGCTTGCGGCCTTCCCGTTTCTTTGCGTATCTTAGAGGCTAATTATAGTTTTTCACAATTTTTGAGGTCGGTTATGTCTAGCGATTCAAATAAAACAGTTGTCAGCACTGTCATAAAATTAGTCATAGCCTGCTTGGTTGTAGGGTATATCATTCAATTTTTTGAAATTACCCCACAAAAAGTATTAGAGAATTTCGGCGAAACCGTGGCTGCCTTGTTTACGGTTGGTCGGGATATTTTAGATTGGGCATCTGATTATATCGTGACAGGGGCGCTGATTGTGCTACCAATTTGGGGCATCGTCGCCATAGTGAATTATCTGAATAAAAAAGTTGCTGGCAAAAAGGGCTAAGCCCTAAGTGTTATAAATATAGGAGAAATATGATGCGTTTAATTCTTGCGATTTTGTTACCTTGGCTTCAATTTTTCACAATTGGGCGTCCAATTGCTGGAATAATTTGCTTAATTTTACAGATTAGTTTGATCGGTTGGGTGCCAGCGGCAATTTGGTCTGTTTATGCGTTAAGTCAATATGAAACAGACAAGAAAATTCGTAACGCCAATATGTAAAATTACTGGCTGTTATCAATTGATGATTTAAAAGGGTTCGTTCTGTCGAGCCTTTTTTTATGAAGAAAAGAAAGTTAGGCGTCTTGGCGCAGTTTCATAACAATTGGGCCGTCTTTATCCCCATTAAGCATTTGTAGAAGGGCTGGATTTCCAGAAGGGCGTGCTGATTTACTTAGGCCTTGCCATTGTATTTTTTTATCATGCAATAGGGCTATATGGCTGTATCGGGTTTCAAGGTCTGTCATGTCGCCTGTAACAACTAATGCTGTTGCATTGGTTCTTTTTACCAAATCTTGAATGAGTTTGTTGATGGCAAGTGATAAGATTGGGTCAAGTCCAGCTGTAGGATCATCCAAAATAAGAAATTCAGCTTCGGAAGCAATGGCCCGGGCAAGGCCTACACGTTTTTGCATACCCCCAGAAAGATCAGATGGATAAAGGTCTGCTGTTTCGGCTTTCAATCCAACTTTCTTCAGGAGATCAAGGGCAACTGTATAGGCCTCATCACGTTTCATGCTTTTGTTGGAAATAGGTCTAAAACAAACATTTTCCCAAATGGTCAAGCTGTCGAAAAGGGCATTTTGTTGGAATAACACACCGATGCGGTCCATTAAATTTTCACGTTCGCGGCGGCTAAGTTTGCTAATATCTTTACCTTCAATCGTGATCTGACCTTGATCGATGGGATAAAGCCCAAGTAGGCATTTCATTAACACTGATTTACCAGAGGCACTTGGTCCGATAAGGGCGGTGATGCTTCCTTTTTCAATCTCTAAATCAATATCATCTAAAACATGGTTTGCGCCAAATGATTTGGACACACCTTTAAGTGAGATAATTGGTGGGTTGGCATTAGGCGTATCGGACACGATGATTACTTTTCATGATTAAGAGTTAAGAGAAGTTTAGTTGCTTCGCTTTGTTCCAGCAAGCAGAAGCGTGTTAATCACGTAAATGAGGGGGTCGTTTTAATCTTCGAATGTGAAAACGTGCTGGGTGCAAAGCTTTCAATTGATCAATAGGCAGGGCACATGGCTCTCCCGTTAGGAGGTCGGCTAATACTTCCGCAAGAAGGGGGGACGTTTGGACGCCACGGCTACCTAATCCAGTGAAACAATAGAGCCCTTCAACAAACTTTGCTTTGTTATAACGGCTTATATGTTTTCCATGATGTAAGTCACCATAGTGACTTTCAAAAAAATCATGGTTGGGAATGGCGCCAATGATGGCTAGATGATCAGGTACCGTGGCGCGAAGACCTGCCCGACCAGCATCGGTTTTTAAAGATTTGCTCGTTTCTTGTAGCTGTAATTCTGATAAATGAATGTTTAAGTTATCCAAAATTACATTTTCATCTTCGGGCCGTAATGATCGCCAATCAGCGATTTCATCTTCTTTTTCAAGTTCTGGGTTTTGAGGGAAATTAGCATAACTAGCACCAGCAACATGGATGTTCTCGCCACCAATATCATAAGCTGGGCTGATATAGCCATCAAAGGCAAGTGCACAAGATAGCTTGTTACTTTTTGTTGTGGCGGATAGATGGCTAACTTGTCCCCGTTTGGCATGCAGGGGAACTTCCCAATCGGACCAAGTTTGGTTCGCAAAGGGGCCGTTGGCTAAGATGACAGCATCATAAGGACCTGATGTGAAGGGTTGTTGATTTTGAGTGCCTGATAAAATCCAGCCAGATTTACTTTTTGAAAGCTCTTGGATAAAACTATTGTTGAAGAAAGTTCCCGCCTCTTGCAATGATTTGGCTTTATTCTGCACATATTCTTTGGGGTTTATACATCCCCCTGTTGGGAAATAGAGAGCGGATGTTTTGATCTTTATATTCGCTATTTTACTGGCCCGTGCGGCGCCCACATATTCCATTATATTGGATGGTAAACGTTGTTCTTTAATCAGTTTTTGGAACCGTTGATCTTCCGCGTCATCACGGGCTAATTGAAGGACGCCTCTTTTTTCCAGCCACGCTTTTACGCAATCATAATGGCGAATTGCGTGCATGAAAGCACTGGCATTAAATTGCCCATCTAAACTATCCGCTGCCGTGAGGCGCGGCTGAATAAGCCCGACATGGTTGCCGGACCCTATATGACCTGCTTCATTAGCAGCCTCAAGAACAGTGGGTAAATATCCCCGTTGTAAAAGAGTTTCACAAAGAGTTATGCCTGCAATGCCACCGCCGATAATGGCGATACGGCTTTTGCTGGCTATGGGTGGCGTAGGGGAAAACCAAGGGGAGTTTGCATAAGGAGAAAAAGTTTTTTCCGCTGCGTTTTCTATGAATTCGCCTTGTATGCATTCGCGTTTAATACCAAAACCTTTGCGCTTTTTGATGGTAAACCCAACGGATTCTAGCCCTCTACGAACATGCCCTGCAGCAGTGAATGTCGCTATTTTTGCCTTGGGCTTACTAAGGCGTGCAATTTGTTGATAGGCATCCTTATTCCACATGGTTTCATTTTTGGCGGGTGAAAACCCATCAAGGAACCATGCATCTACATATCCTTGAACTTGTGAAAGCATCTGGGTCGCATCCCCAAATAAAAGTGTCAAAATCACACGGCCTTGGTCAAAGGAAAGCCTATGTATGCCGGGATGTATTTCTGGATAAGCTGTAAGTAATTTTTCTAAATAAGGGGTAAGGTCTGGCCAAATGGAAAGGGCTTTCTTGATGTCTCTTGCTTGCAGGGGATATGCCTCCACAGACATAAAATGAAGGCGTTGATTAGGCGTGCTGGATTTTTGCCATTCATGCCATAAATTTAGAAAATTTAATCCTGTTCCAAATCCTGTTTCTGCTATGGTCAGGGAGTCGTAGTCACGCCAATAGTCTGACCCGCCTATGCCATCTATAAAGGCATATTTACTTTCGTGTAACCCATCAACAGAGGAGAAATATACATCATCAAATATTTCCGATCGAAGTGTTTTTTCATCTTCCCAGATAAGTTTTGCATTTTGAACTTTAGGCGTTTTTTTCATTCTGTCGTGACTTTAGCATAAGGGTCTTCGAAGGGAGGTTGGCCTTTAGTGAAATTGATAGCGTCGTTTTGGGTGATGGCCTGAGACTTATTCAGAAGGGCTTGGAGATGCTTTTCTGCCGACTTTAATGTCACTGCATAGTTAGTTCCATTGGTTGACGTCGCAGAATTTACCCCAATCAAGGTCGCGTGGTTTTTATAAAGAATAGCAAGAGGACCCCCAGAATCCCCACCGACTGTTTTGCAGGTATGGCGTATTAAGCTGAGATCTGTGGCATCCATCGACAATTTACATTTGATATCCAATGATAACACATGTTCCCTATCACGCGGATAGCCTGCCAACATCACCTTTCCTTTAGGGTTAATCACTTTATTCAGGGCTTGTTGACTAAAAACGGCCCAGCCTAAATAGCCTGTGATAAGGCCAATTGGGTCTTTTAATTGTAATATTGCCCAATCCTTTTGGATAGCCTCTTTTACAACACCATCTTTTAGCGAAAAATCATCATCCTGAAAAACCCTTATGGCAGTTGTATGGGCCATGGATTTACCTTTTTGATATCCTGCGGAAAAATGAATAAGTTCTGGGGCTATTCTTTTATTTGTCTTCTTATTAATCAGACAATGGGCAGCTGTAATAACGATGTCTTTTGCAATCAACGTTCCTGTACAATGGGCACGTTGTGAGATGCCTGCCCAATTCACTTTGCCAACCGCACTCCACGGATAAATGCTGGCATCTTGAACTTCACGATGATTGGTGCTGGCAAGTTGGATTTCCTCAGATATGGCTTTCCCATTTAACAAACAGATAAGACA
The DNA here is from genome assembly GCA_965602285.1 of uncultured Curvivirga sp. Classification (GTDB taxonomy): domain Bacteria; phylum Pseudomonadota; class Alphaproteobacteria; order UBA8366; family Aestuariispiraceae; genus Curvivirga. The sequence goes on from CBFCZA010000108.1 coordinate 6,316, forward strand.
TAAAGTCAGGCATAGGCTGGTCATTTTTTTCATCAAGAAACTTTGGCTGACTATTTAGGGTAAAATGCATATAGCGATGCATTAAAAGATCGTGATTAAGCAAAGATAGCTACGGCATCAACATTCGTCAAATCAAGGGTTGTTTCAAGGCCGCGGATTTCAGCCTCTATCCCATTAATGCGTAGTCCATCTTCGGCTTGTTGATAGGCGAATTGCACAACAATATCGTTGGTTTCGGAGACATACAGGTCGGTGATGGCGAGATTGATTTCGCCATCAGGTAGGGTTTCCCATGCCTTAACCCGAAGGTCACCTTGTTCAATCGCATCTAAAGCATCGGTGTAACCAAGGCTATCCACCCCAGATATGCGAAGGGTTAAGCGGCTGGTAGAAGTGCCGCCTTCTGCATAAAATTGGAAATTGATTCTTGGTTCATCCCCGTCGTAGGACAATTGCTTTTCTGTACTGGTGGAAATACTGGTGGTTTGCATTTCGCCACGGGCTTCATAGGCCCCGTCATTGCCAACATCTTCAAGTTCAATGAAGGAAATATAATCTGTGTTTTTATTGCCGACAGCTGTATAGGTGTAATTCCCAATATCTGCATAATTAATAACGGTGCCAGAAGCAACATCAGCCCCATTTTCATCTGTCACAGTTCCTAAGCTTTCACTGCCTGTTTCTCCCATGAAATGTAAGGCAATATGGGTTGGGCTGCCGTTGCTGGAAGAAAGCCTTAAATCTGATAGATTGATGGAGGAATCTTGGGAAAGGCCAATACGACTGTAAAATTGAGCGTTTAAACTGCTGTCTGTGGTCACAGAACTATAAGTACTGCCAAAGGAAGATTCTTCAATAGGACGGTTGGTAAAATCTACAATAAGGGGGTTAGGTTCTGGTTCTGGCCCAGGAAGTGCGTTGCTTACATAAGACTGTGCTTGTGCAGAAAGTAAGATTTCAAACGAGGTGCTATTAAGAACACCTTCAGCACGGTTACGAATAGTGGGTAGGCTGTCGTTGAAACCATATTGCTCTAGAAAATTATAGGCATTTTGGGTGGTTTGATTTGGTGCACCAAATCCTCCCTCTCCTACACCGGTGGATTGGGATAATAAAAGTACGGTGTTGGACAGGCCAATATCCACCGGACGATAAAACAACGACGGCGTGTCGGCGCTATAGCCGAGAATGGTTTTCTTCTCTCCAAGAATTCCATCTAACCCCGTTGGGTTCAAAACCGTTCGTAAACCACGCGACAATGAAGAGACTCCACTCTCTGCAAAGCTGCTAGCTGCAAGCGTAGTAAACACTGTTCTATCGGTAAACACTGACCTGACGCCAATATCAAGCGTCATCTCTTCTCTCATTCGATCAAAGTTTTTCGATATAACAATGTTATTTTAGGGGCAAATGCTAAATTCTCCAAGAAGTTAATGTAATTATCCTAACTATAGGCTATGGAGAAAGATTATTATTAGATATGGAAGTTCATAAAAAAGCCCTTGCAGATTTCTCTACAAGGACTTTTATCATAATAGGGTTTTATCAGAATAGACTGAATATTACGCCCGAAGACTTCCTACTTTATCAATTGTCGCAGGCATTTTATGGCCATACTGTTCGATGATAGGGGTAAGAAGGCGTGTTACTTCTTCTTTACCAAGGCTGTCCATCAATTAACATGGGGCCTTACCAAAACGAAGTGCCAGAGCAGCACCCATATCGATTTCAGCAGCACTTGCAACATTTTCCTCTAGGGCTTGAAGTACTGGGAAGAAAACGGCAGCACGTAGGCGATCAGAAATGATAGCATCATTTTCTGGCTTACCTGCATCATCAGCATCAATGTTGAAATCTTCGCCTTTTGGACCCATTTCTTTTAATGTGTCTGTAACCGCATAAAAGGCACCATGTGGTGCAAGGTTACTTTGTGCGTGGAACATCACGGATGTTTTTACAAGATTAAGAACCACAAATGGGCCTGCTGCAACGTTAATGCTTTCTTGTGCTACACGGTCGATTTGAACGGCAGATCCAACACCTTCTTCATAAAGGCGGATGGCTTCATTGGCGAAAGGAACAAAGAAACGGTTGATGGCAAAGCCAAATGCATCATTGCATGCAATAGGTTTCTTCGCTGTTGCTTTACAGAAATCAAGGCAGCGTTGGAAAACGGCTTCGTCTGTGTCTGTGCCTTTAACAACTTCCACAATTGGATTGATTGCGGCTGGGTTGAAATAATGAAGGCCCAAGAAGTTTTTTGGGTTTTTCACTGTTTTTTGTAGGTCAGAAACTTTTAAACAAGATGTGTTGGTCGCGATGATCGCGCTGTCTGGCATGATGTTGTTTAATTTTTTGAAAAGTTCTTCTTTCACGCTGAATTCTTCAAAGATAGCTTCAATGACCAAGTCACAATCCGCAAGGTCTTCTAAAGTTGTTGTGCCAGTCACACGGCCAATGGCAGCGGTACAATCTTCGGCAGACATTTTACCTTTTTCAGCAGCACGATTGAAAAATTTACTGGCTGCGGCAACACCGCGATCTACAGATTCTTGA
>CBFCZA010000109.1:0-8790 GCA_965602285.1 uncultured Curvivirga sp.
TAATGTATAAACAAAAAACTTATGACGAAGACCACCCTCATTAGCGAAGAGTTATTTTCACCAAACCATTTGCGACAAATTTGAAATCTATCACTTAAGCTACTCTAATCCCGAATACTATTCAAAGGCAAGTAATCTCATTAATTTTATTATAAAAAATCAAAAATATTTAGATATTTCAGATATTAGACTGTTAAATGTTGGGTGTATTTGATGAGGGTTAGCCTTCATATCTTCAGGCTTATCTTCGAAGTGAAGTAAAATACCAGTACATTTAGCATTTTCAGCGATTTGGATATCAACTTCCGAATCTCCAATAAACCAAACAGATTCTGATAACTTTACATTCCCTCCTTCTAAAGCAAGATGAAGCGGATCTACAGCCGGCTTATCTTGTGCCGCATCACCTGCTCCAATTATCCTATGGAAATATGATGACCAATTTAAATATTCAGCTTCTTTTCGTAAATATTTACCTGTTTTATTACTCACAAGGGAAAGCGGAATATTTAAATCACCTAAAAACTCTAGAAAGTCTTGAGCACCTTCAATCGTTTCCAGTTCAATTATATGATGTGTTTCAAAATTATTGTAAAAGACATCTCTTGCGTCCTCCCAATGATCACCAAACACAATGGGGAAGCTATCTCGTAAAGAATATTTAACATTAGCCATTACTTCTTCTAAAGTTAAAGGCTGCTTATCGAACTTGATATAAGTTTCACGTAAGGATTTATAAATAACTGGCCATGTATTAACTAAAGTATTATCCCAATCAAAGACAATAGCTTCGGGTTTTTTTAATGTAATATTTGAATTAAAACTCATAACCATCTCAAAATAAACAATTTTAAAAGTATTCTAATCGTACAGAAAATAACTTTTCAACTTTACGAACGACACCAGCAGCGGCGCAGAGTATGATGATATCATTTTCTTCAACCACAGTACCGGCCCGTGGAATAATAACATTTTCATTCCTAACAATAGCCCCGACAACAACACCTTTGGGTAATTTAGCTGCACTTATAGCCTTCCCAACAAGTTGAGAGGTCGCGAGGGTTTCTGCCTCTATTACCTCTGCTTCTGCATCCCGTAAGCTATGAACAGCCCTTATGCGTCCTCTTCTAACATGCTGAAGTATCGTAGAAGCTGTAATTTCACGGGGACTAACAACAACATCAATACCAAGGTTATTGATCAACTGGTTATAGTTTGCCTTGTTAACAAGTGTAATAGCTCTCTCTACACCATGGCGTTTAGCTAATAAGGACGCCAAGATGTTGGTTTCATCTTGATCCGTTACCGCAACAACCGCATCTGCACGCTTAATGTTGGCTTCTTCTAAAATCTCACTATCAAGGCCATCACCACGAATAATATTGGTTGTGGGTAAAATCTCAGCAACTTTTCGTGCACGTTCATTGGAGAACTCAATAATACGGGCTGAGTAGCCATCATCAGCATCTTCAATTTCTTTAGCTAAATAGGTACCAATATTGCCGCCACCAATGATAACAATGCGCCGTGTTTCATTTTCTTCGTGGCCAAATGCCGCCATTGCGCGGGCTAAATGACTTGTTTCTGTTACAAAATAAACCTCATCACCGGGTAACATTTGGTCATTTGACGTTGGAATTATCATTTCACTATCTCTATAGATCGCAATAATTCTAATCGTTAAATCGGGAAATAGTGAAGTTAATTGCCTCAGTGGAGTGTTGATAATAGGGGTATCATCGCTGCAACGAACACCTATAACACGGACCTTATCATCCGCCATAGGAATCATATCAAAGGCACCAGGCACACGTAAACGCCTGTTTATTGCGCGTGCGACTTCTATCTCCGGAGAAATGATAACATCAATGGGCAAGTTGTCTTTTGAGAAAAGATTGGCCCACATGGGGTCAAGGTAGTTTTGCTGCCTAATACGAGCTATTTTTGTTGGAACATTGAATAATGAATGGGCCACCTGACAAGCGGTCATATTAACTTCATCTGTAAAAGTCACAGCAATTAACATATCAGCATCTTCTGCACCTGCACGCTCTAACGTTTTTGGGTGCGCGGCATGCCCTACAAAAGCTTGCACATCTAATTGATCATTAATTTTACCAATAAGTTCTGGCGATTGGTCAACTACAGTGACATCGTTATCTTCAGAAGAAAGATATTTGGCTAGATGAAAACCGACTTGGCCTGCACCACAAATAATCACTTTCATTTTAGTACCCCGTTAAAGTATTTTAGGCATATAGTTATTTATTATGCTTTTAATCCGTATCAATTACGTAGGCGTTTTATTGGAAGATTGAACACCTAAGCCTTTTAATTTTCTATGCAATGCAGCACGATCCATCCCAACAAACTCAGCTGTCCTACTGATATTTCCGCCAAAGCGATCCAGATGGAACATTAGATATTCCCTCTCAAAAGCCTCTCTAGCTTCACGAAGTGGTTTATTTAGCACTTCTGGTGCTCTCGACCAAGCCATGATCTTAGAATCACTTTGCTCATTTAATGCGGTTGTAACTATGTCTGCAGTAATTTCAGTATCATTTTCAAGGTCACTGCTTTGGGCCTTAATTAAGACCCTCTCCATTATATTCGCTAATTCCCAAACATTTCCGGGCCAATCATGGGATTGAAGTACTGATAATGCATCTTCTGAAACCCTAGGAACGGCCCGACCAGTTGATAAAGCATTCTTAGTTATAAGTTGCACTGCTAAATCTGGGATATCATCTCGACGATCCACAAGTGATGGAACTGTTAAGGGAACAACGTTAAGCCTAAAGTAAAGGTCTTCTCTAAAAAGGCCATTTTCCATTAAACTTGGTAAATTTTTGTTCGTTGATGCTAATACCCTAACGTTTACTTCAATATCACTTTCACCACCAACACGTTGGAATTTTTTAGAATGAAGAACCCTAACGATACGTCCTTGAGTATCCAAAGGCATATCTGCAACTTCATCTAACAATAAAACACCGTTATGTGCTTCTTCAAGAAGGCCTACTTTACGTGATCTATTGGATGAATTCTCTACACCAAATAATGTTTCTTCAACATCATCAGGACCAAGTGCTGCGCAATTTAAAACAACAAATGGACCTTTATTTCTGGGAGATAACTTATGTATCATTCGTGCAATAAAACTTTTACCTGCCCCCGGAGCCCCAGTGATTAAGACGCGACTTTCAGTTTCGGCAACGCGTTCTATTTCTTTTTGAACTTCACTAATTACATTAGAACTACCGACAAGCTCAGAACCGTCAGTTTCTCCAGCGAGTCTTTTTAAATTTTCGTTTTCTCTTCTGAGGCGTGTCTCAGATAAAGCACGTTCTATGGTATGTAAAAGAACATCAGTTTTGAATGGTTTTGAAATAAAATCATAGGCCCCAATTTTAGTAGCACTCACGGCCATATCCACAGTACCATGTCCTGAAATCATAATGACTGGTAATAAAGGATGGTTTTTCTTGATATTTTCAAGGATTTGCAAGCCGTCATGTTCGCTATTATTTAACCAAACATCAAGGATCATTAGAGCAGGTTGACGGGCTGCAACAGCTGCATAAGCCTCTTTATCCGTTGAAGCTTCACGGGCTTCATAACCTTCATCTCTAAGGATTTCAGCTATTAATCCACGAATATCTGCTTCATCATCTACAATTAAAATTTCAGGCAGCATAGCCTGTGCACTCCCACACTAATAAAAATATCAATTTAATCATAAAACATCGCCCTTTGTCTGGGTAGAAAAGACAAGTCTTGCTGTTGCTCCAAATTTTCCCTGTTCATTATCAACTAATTCCAAATGCCCGTTGTGATCTTCAACAATTTTTTTGACAATAGCCAAACCTAAACCAGTCCCTTTTTCACGTGTGGTAATGTAAGGTTCCATTAATTTTTCACGATTCTCTTGTGGAAGGCCACGACCATTATCAGATATTTCAATTAAAATTTTGTCATCTTTAGAAATTAATGACATTAAAATGGCGCCCATTTCAAGGTTTTTGCCGTCACGACCATCGATCGCATCATGGGCATTTTGTAGCAAGTTAGTTAGTACTTGTGAAATTTGTCTACTATCACAATATAAAGGAATATTTCCAGACTGAATATCAGTTGTATATTCAATATTTCTGTTTGCATTTTTCTGAAGAAATATGGATTGTCGACATAAATCAGCAATATTTTCTATTTGCATTGTCGGTTTAGGCATTCTTGCAAAGCTTGAGAATTCGGAAACCATCCTACCTATATCTTCAACATGACGTACTATTGTGTCTGTACATGTTTCAAATATTTCGCGATCTTCAATAATTTGTTTAGAATATTTTCTTTTAAGACGCTCTGCTGAAAGTTGAATAGGGGTAAGTGGGTTTTTAATCTCATGTGCAATACGCTGTGCCACATCAGCCCATGCTGCTTTTCTTTGTGCTGATTGTAGATTAGTGATGTCATCAAAAGTAACAATATAACCGTCAACCAAAGTATTATTGCCAATATTTTGCTTTTCAATTCCAATTTTAACATAAAGATTTTTAAGATCTATACCTTCACCAATTTGAATTTCTTCTTCAATCATTTGATCGGTATTATCTGACATGGCTTTATTAATTAGATTTGCCATTTCTGGAATTAAATCTGCAAGTTCGTGACCTTTTAATTCATCTAACTCTAGATCAAGTAGACGGGAAGCTGTTTTGTTTGGAAGGTCAATACGCCCTTTGTTATCTAATCCTATCACTCCAGCGGATACTCCTGTAAGTACCGCTTCTGTGAAGCGCCTTCTTTCTTCTATTAGATTACTAGATTCAATAATCTCTTTTCTTTGATTTTCTAACTGTTCAGCCATCCTGTTAAACGCACGACTTAGGGTCCCTAGTTCATTTTCGCTATTTAATTCAGGAACACGAATTGAAAGATCACCACTACGAATGGATTCTGTGCCTGCAATTAATGTGGAAATTGGGCGTGTTAACCTTGCCGCAAAACTAAGCCCAATCCAAACCGCCGCCAAAAGTAAAAGCAATGTTACAATCATAAAGGCCAATGCGAATGATATTTTTATATCAGTTCGTTGTTTTTCTAGGTTTTGAAATTGTTCTACAGCAGAACGTGTCGCCGTTGCTTTTGCATATACGGCAGGATCAATATAACGACCAACAAGTAGATATGTTTCATCAAAGAAGTTCTCAAGTTTAACAAGAGCTCTCACCCTATCTTCTTGATCTGAATCTAAAAGGGCAACTCTACCTTTTTGCGTTTCTTCAAAAGCAATTTGTGGAATAGGCTCAAACTCTAGAACATACGTATAGCCAAAGCGAGCCTTAACACCATCTGTAGGATGAAAAATAATGGCTTCCGTAAAATCTCTTAAATCAGCATGGATATTTAAGGCTTTTTCCAATAATTTTGGATTATTATAAAAGACGGTAGCATCACGCGATAAATCTCTAGCGATTCTAAGCGCACCTGCCCTAAGGTTGTTATTATGCTCTTGTATATAAGATTCCGCAATGGCCTGACTTTCAGTTACAGCCGTTCTAACACGTTTACTAAACCAAGATTCTAAACCTAAATCAAAAAACATAAGTGAAAAAATAGATATTAATACTGAAGGAACAGCAGCTAAAGCAGCAAAATAAAGAACCAATGTTGAATGAAGTTGTGCCCCTGCGGACCCTCTTCTACGCGCGGTCCAAATTTGAACCAGTTTATGGGTCACCAATAATGTCGTTGATAATAGTAAAAAGACATCAATATAGATAAGAAGAACAACCTTATCAGCTTCTATGTTAAACGGTAAAGATCCACTCATCGCTGCAAATGTTGCCAAACCAAAACAAATAGATGTTATAATCAATGCAAAGGCAAAGAATCTATAAATATTTCTTTTATTTTGTTGCTTTTTAAACTGCAACTGTGATGTTTTTAAATCAATTTTACTATTCATAATGTCCAACAAAACATATTAAATTATTAGTATTTTTTTGAACCACGAATGACAGGAATTCCAAGTTCACGGATTTTTTTTCGTAATGTATTTCTATTTAACCCTAAGATGTCCGCAGCCTTAATTTGATTCCCGTCGGTATATTCAAGACATAGATTAATTAAGGGCTGTTCAAATTCTCGCAGCATTTGAGCATATAAACCTGAGGCGGGCAAATCTCCATCATGGGCATTAAAATAAATACGTAAATGACGCTCTATAGCCTCACTTAAGCTTTCACCTTCTTGGGCCGATGACATATCCGTCATCGCCGATTGCTGATCAGATAACTCTGCTTCAATAACATCCAAATCAATGATATCTTGAGAGTATAATGCCGCTAGTCGATGTACTAGATTTTCTAGTTCCCGAACATTCCCGGACCAGCGGGCATTCTTAAGGCACTCTATAGCTTTAGGGGTTATGGTCTTAACAGGGAGACCTTGTTCTTGCCCAGCCTTAAGGAAATGAGCAATAAGGTCTGGTATATCATCTTGGCGTTCTCTTAATGGGGGAACGCGAATTGGAACAACGTTTAATCGATAAAATAAATCTTCCCTAAAATGCCCCGACTGAACCATTCTTTTAATATCGCGATGGGTTGCAGCAACAATTCGAACATCTGTTTTTATGGGGCGCCGCCCGCCAACAGTCATATATTCACCTTCTTGCAAAACACGTAGTAATCTTGTTTGCGCTTCCATTGGCATGTCACCAATTTCATCTAAGAATAATGTTCCACCTTGGGCTTGCTCAAACCGTCCTGCATATCTTGAAGTTGCTCCTGTGAATGCACCTTTTTCATGCCCAAACAGTTCACTTTCAATTAAATCTTTAGGGATAGCCGCCATATTTATTGCAATAAAAGGTCCTGCCCTTCTTTTTGAAAAGTCATGTAAGGCTTGGGCAATTAATTCTTTACCCGTCCCTGATTCCCCACTTATTAATGCAGAAAGGTCAGTTGCAGTAAGGCGTGCAATGATGCGGTAGACTTCTTGCATAGCTGGTGTTCTGCCAATAAGAGGTAACTTTTCACTCTCATCATCCTCTTGTTGTATGGAGGAGCTTTCTTTCCTTTGTGTCAAAGCACGACGTACAGAATCAACGACTTCCGTTAGATCGAAAGGTTTAGGCAAATACTCAAATGCCCCTTTCTCCGTGGCCTTTACCGCTGTTAACAGAGTATTTTGCGCACTCATAACAATGACACGTAAATCTGGACGTCTTTTTTTAATCTGTGGAAGCAAATCTAAACCATTACCATCAGGCATCACAATATCAGTAATGACCAATTGGCCTAGACCATCGTTAACCCAGTTCCAAAGCGTAGCAGCATTACCAGTCAAGCGTACATCATAACCCTGACGGTTTAATGCTTGCCCTAAAACGGTCCGGATTGCCCGGTCATCATCTGCAACTAAAATAGTTTCACCGCTCATATTTTTTCCAATAATATCATAATGATAAACAAATAATCTAACCTTTAACCATAGGAAGCATAACATTAAATTTGGTTTTAGCCGGCTTGCTATCAAGTTCTATAGCCCCACCATGGTCCCCTACTAACTTTGCGACCAATGCCAAACCAAGCCCCGAACCGCCTTTTTTAGTAGTGATAAAAGGATCAAAAAGATGCCCACGTATATCGTCAGGAACCCCAGGGCCATTATCTTCAATTGTCACCATAAGAGGAAGATAATGAGATGCTGCTCCACTTGGTAAGGCCAAACGTACACCATGGCGGTAAGAGGTTTTAATAGTAATCTTACCGTCAGGGTCTGTGATTGCCTCGGCTGCATTTTTGACTAAGTTCATAAAGATCTGAACCAGTTGATCACGTTCCCCATAAACATCTGGTAAAGATGGGTCATAATCCTCGATGATTTTCACATGACTAGCAAAACCGGATTTTGAGGCACGTACGACTTGATCTAAAACCTCATGAATATTAACAGCTTTTCGATCTAATAAAGGATTATCTGTAAAGACTTCCATACGATCAAGAAGCTTTACAATACGATCTGTTTCTTCACGAATAAGTAATGTTAATTCACGATCATTAGGTTCTACTATCATTTCAAGAAGTTGAGCTGCCCCACGGATCCCAGAAAGGGGGTTCTTAATTTCATGTGACAACATTGCGGCCAGAGCCGAAACAGAACGCGCAGCCCCTTTTTGAGAAAGGTTATCATTTAACCGTTCTGCAATTGATTCTTGTTGAAAAACTAAAGTAATACAATCAGGACTATCAGAGATAGGGCCTGCGGAAATTGATATGTGATGAGCCCCAATCCGCGGTGTTTCTAGTTCAATACCATGTTCAGTTATACTATTGCCTTGCCTTCTTACTTTAGCAATCAATGACAAGACGGGGCTGTCATGTGGAATGATATCCTGAAGGTTTTGATTTGTAAGAAGATATTTACTACCTTGTAAAAATGATTCAGCGGCCTGATTAACAAAGACAATATCGTCTTTGTCGTTTACTACGAGTATAGGATCAGGAATCGAATTTAATATTACATCATTTTCAATCACTAAACATCATCCTGTTCATTCAAAATCAATGGATCGTAAAATGAAACAATAGATTTTTTAACTTCATTCGCATCTGGTAATCGCATCAAGTGATCTCTAAAACTTGCAGCACCCGGTACTGATTTAATATACCAAGTCAAATGTTTCCGTGCCATTCGTGTCCCCATAAAATCACCATGATGTGAAATGATATCATCATAATGGGCAAGTAAGGTATCACGTTGCGTTTTATAATCAGGTGTATT
>CBFCZA010000110.1:0-8776 GCA_965602285.1 uncultured Curvivirga sp.
TTGCAATGAAAGAATATGTAAGTGCCATTCGCCGCGCCGAAAGGATGATGGGATCGGGCGATATCACTTTAACTGAAATAGAAATAGAAAATAGATCCGTGGCAAGGCGGGGGGTAAAGTCTTTAAAAATGTTAGAAGCACATCATGAGCTAGAAGACAGTGATCTCATTGTGAAGCGACCAGAAACGGGCCTTAGCCCTTTTGACTATTGGGATGTGCTTGGGAAAAGACTGGAACTAAGCATTCCTATGGACGCGCCTATTACAACGGATATATTAGAGACTAAAGATGATTGATCTTTCACAAAAGAAAATACTGATTGTAGGTATGGGATCTGCTGGTAAACGTCATGCAAAGGCAGCAAAGGATTTAAACGCCTGTGTCTCAACATATAGCCGTCGCCAAGATGTCGGTGATTTTCATGATATGGTTACAGCTTTATCGGCCAATGATTGGGATCTAGTCATTATAGCCAATGAAACCTCTGAACATCATCAAAGTTTAAAACAGCTTGTTGATGCTCATTTCTCGGGTAAGGTTTTAATAGAAAAACCATTGGTAAACCATATTGAAGAAGTGAAATCAGTTTCCCATTTAGAAAATGTTTCGGTGGCTTATAATTTACGCTTTCACCCTGTTATTCAACATGTGAAAGATTGGTTGTCACGACGAGATGGGCACGTGGTTGGTGCCTCATTTTATGTGGGACAGGATTTATCAAGCTGGCGTCCTACACGACATTTAGAAGAAACATATTCTTCCCAGAAATCATTAGGGGGTGGCGTTTTACGTGATCTTAGCCATGAACTTGATCTAGCATTATGGTTATTGGGGCCTGTATCGCGGGTAACGTCACTTGGTGGGCGTGTTAGTGATATCACTATCGATAGCGATGATTATTGGAATATTCTATCAATTCATGAAAAATGCCCGAATGTTACGGTTCATTTGAATTATTTAGATCACCCTGCCAAACGACAATTGAAGCTTTGGACGGCAAGTGAAACATTAGAGGTGGATTTCTTAACAGGTAAGCTACAAGAAGGCCCTGATTATGTTCATTTGCCCATGGATTCAATGATGAGTAGTTATGATCAGTTGGCAGCTATATTTAACAATCAAATCGATGTATGCTCACTGGATCAAGCTTCTCAGGTTATGCATTATATAAATGCGATAGAAAAAGCAGCGAATGATGCTTGCTGGGTTGAAATGGGAGGGATGGGTTAATGCGTATCTGTACCATTTGCGTCCGTGCTGGCTCTCAAGGTGTACCAGGTAAGAATAACCGCACGATAGCAGGCAAACCTCTGTTCCAACATACCCTTGATCAAGCCCGTGAAACGGGGCTTTTTGAGTGGGTCGCAATTAGCAGTGATGACCCACAAATTCTTTCAACGGCTATTGGTCTCGGTGCAGATCAAGTGATAGAGCGGCCTGCGGATTTGGCCACGTCTGAAGCAGGAAAACTTCCTGCAATCTTACATGCGGTGGAAGAGGCAGAACAAGTTTCGGGTGTGAATTTTGATGTGATGGTCGATATGGACGCAACATCACCTTTGCGAAATATAGAGGACATAAAAGGAGCTATTGATCTTTTAGAGCAAGGTGATGCAATGAATGTGATCACGGGCGCACAGGCGCATCGCTCTCCTTATTTTAATATGGTTGAACGTGATGGAGAAGGTAATGTGACTTTAACCAAAGCATTGCCCGATCCAATTTTACGAAGACAAGATGCACCGGAATGTTTTGATATGAATGCCTCTATTTATGTTTGGGGGCGTGAAGCGTTTTTTCCGATGCCGCAAGTTTTTACATCAAAAACCAAAATTTTCGAAATGCCACAGGAACGCAGTTTAGATATAGATACCGAATTTGATTTCGAATTAGTCCAGTATTTAATGAACAAAAATAACGGTGTGAGTTAAAAGCCCGATGTCTATATTTGAAGATAATTGCCAGTTTCTAGAGGAATATTTACCCTATGGTGCAGATTTAGTTAGTAAATTACGTGCGGTGGCGAAAGATAGTTTTCATTTTGAAGGCGCTGGCGAATCCTTGAATTTAACAAGGGATGGAAAAAAAGTTTATGCTGGGGGTATCCTTGAATATGCCAAGCAAGATGTCACAAAATACCTGAATGACCCGACGCGTTTCTATATCATGACCCCTATTGTACAGATAGAGAAGGGAAAGATAGCCAGTCGTTTCCGTGAAGCTTTATATGAACATGTCGGCGATTGGGGGTATCACGAAACACCAACTTCTGATGCGGGTTATGCTGTTGTATTTGGTTTAGGTGTGGGGGCGCATCTAAACTTTCTTGCCAGTTACTTACCTGTCGAACATTTTATCTTTGCAGAATCTGACCTCGTTCAATTTAGGGCATGTTGCGACGTTTTTTCTTGGCGCCAATTCATTACCCATCTAGAAAATAGTGGAAAAAAAGTATCCCTGTATGTGACTTCTTTTTCAGAGCAATTAGGCAATGCTGTGATGAATGAAATGCGTGATGAATTTCATGTGTTTTTAGATGGCAGTTACTTTTATCAACATAGTGTTGACCCGGACGGATCTCTTGCAAAGGCGCGGCTTGCTTTTGATCAAACATTAGTGACCTTAGAATATTCTATGGGATTCTTCGAAGACGAATGCTTGATGTTTAAAAACACCATGGCAAATTTGGCGAATGTGGATTTTCATTTGATGCCCAAAACGCCGTTTGATAAGGCTGGATTACCTGCGATGATCGTTGGCAGCGGCCCATCTGTTGATGGTGCGATTGATACTATTCGTAATAATGCTGATAAAGCTCTCTTGTTTTCAGGTGGAACATCTTATTCAGTGTTGAAGCGAAATGGCATCACGCCGGATTTTCACACTCAATATGAAAATGATGTTGTGAATTATGATGTTGTTACAAGCTTTGCAAAAGATTTTACTTTTGATGATACATATCTCATTGCACCAATGACGATAGATCCACGCATACCACCTTTTTTTAAAGGAGTTCTTTTTTACTTTAGGGATTCGTTAAGCCCAACGATGCTTCTTGCAAATGATGAACAAATAATGACCCAGTCAGGGCCGACTGTCTCTAATTTAGGATGTCGTTCTGCGATTTCTATGGGGGCGGAAGCATTAATTCTTTTTGGCGTTGATCTAGGTGGCCCAAGTGAAGAGGATCATCATTCTAAAGATACAATTTACATCTATGAAAAAGATATTGTCGCGGAACATTCAGGGGAGTTGTTAGGAGATCTTCCCGATACAACACCGCAGCGAATTCCTGTAGCGGGTACTTATTGCGATACTGTTTATACTAACCGTATTTTTATGCAGGCTAAAATGTATTTTGAAGGACTGTTTCAAGCTTTTAGCCATGTTCCCGTATTCAATTGTTCAATTGGTGCTAAAATCATTGGGGTATCAAATGTATTACCTGAATAATTAAATGTGAATGAACAACCTACGCAAAAGATTGATCTACGCGAAAAGCTACTAAATCAATGGTCATATTATAAGGCGGGTCAATATGTCCAACATGGTCATTTAGATGACTTTCAAACGGCATTAGAAAACATACTTTCTGAGATAGAGGCATTATGTGGTGATGCTGCCTCTCCATCATCCATGCGATCATTCTTAATGAAAATTAAAGAAATAGCCTTAATTGGGCAGAAAAAAGAAGAATCGACCACTATAAATGCAGCAAAAAGCATGATTTTAGGAAGTTTAATCCAATTACTGCAAACTGGACATTACCTTTATCGCCGTGCAGAAGAGGGGCGAGAAGAAGAATTTATGTCTATTTTCAAAAGAGAACTTTTACCGTTTATTCAAGAGTTTAAAAGTGTCTCACAGGAATTTATTGAAGAAGCACGAGAAGGCTTGCCAAGTTGATTGTGCTTCTGATAAATATCAATTTTACAATTGTATAATAATAAATATACCACGGGGAATAATATGGCTTTAAATGTGAATCAAATCCGCGCGCAATTTCCGGCACTTGCCATAACAGATGCGGGCAAAAACCGTGTCTATTTAGATAGCCCAGGGGGCACACAAGTTCCTCAATTGGTTATTGATTCCATTACTGAATGTTTGATTGGCGCGAATGCAAATCTTGGTGGCCCATTTGTAACATCAGAAAAGGCGGGCACCATCGTTGATGAAGCACATACGGCTATGGTTGATTTTTTAAATGCATCCTCTGAACAAGAAGTGATCTTTGGTCAAAATATGACCAGTTTAACTTTTAATATTGCACGCTCCCTTACTCGGTTATTAATGGATAAAGATGAAGGCGGAGAGATTATTCTGAGTAAGATGGATCATGAAGGTAATATTTCCCCATGGTTGATGATGGCAGAAGATTTAGGGTTTACTGTGAAATGGATGGAGTTTCCCTCTGATTCCTATGAATATGATCTCTCACAATTAGATGGTTTGGTGAATGATAAAACACGCTTCGTTGCATTGGGTTATGCTAGTAACCTTATTGGAACGATCAATGATGTCACTGCCGCTACGGCTAGAATTAAATCGATCAATACTGATTGTTTGGTGTTTATAGATGCGGTTCAATATGCACCTCATCGTATCATTGATGTACAGGCCGTTGGTTGTGATTTTCTAGCATGTAGTCCTTATAAATTCTTTGGGCCGCATATGGGCGTTTTATGGGGGCGCAAGAAGCTTTTAACTCTATTGGAATCTTATCGTGTTCGCCCTGCTGGCGAAGCCTTGCCGGGTAAGTTTGAAACTGGAACATTGTCACATGAAGCCATGGCTGGTGTCAGCGGTGCTGTTGAATATTTAGCCTCTATTGGGCGTGATATGGGCCAAGAATATTTGAGCAATTATGATGGTGTATCTAAACGCCGCCAAGAATTATCGGCAGGTTTCGATGCAATGTCAGATTATGAAGATGGCCTTGCTATTCGTTTGATTGATGGCTTACAAAAAATAGAGGGCATAACAGTCCATGGTATTACAAATCCAAACGCGGTGGCCCGTCGGGTTCCCACCGTTAGCTTTACTTCAGATCGACGCGACCCAAGCTTTATTGCAAAAGCATTGGGGCAAAAGAATATTTTTGTATGGAGTGGGGATAATTACGCCATTGAGATCGTAAAGCAACTTGGGCTTGTTGAGAGCGGTGGCGTATTACGCATTGGTATAGCGCACTATAATACTGCCGAAGAAATCGATGTTATTTTATCAGCCATCAGTGAAGCATTAGATTAATTAAGGATGATGTGGGTGGCTAAATACCGCCCACTTCCACCTCATATCCACGTTGAGCCCAGCCCAAAATGCCTTCTTCCATATGAACGACGTTTTCATAGCCTGCTTGTAGAAATAGGCTGAAATAATTTGCTGTGCGCCTGCCGCTTCGGCAGTGAAAAATGGCCGTGCGTCCATCATCCTTTGGAAGCTCAATGTCACTAAAGCAGCTCAATGGGGCATGAATGGCGCCGGGTATTTTTCCTGCAGCCCACTCTTCGTCTTCGCGCACATCGATTAAGAAAGCCTTACCTTCATCAAGTAGGATTTTTGATTCTTCAGGATTTAATCCCACAACTTCAATATTCATAATATTCACCATATTTACTTTATTGGACTAAGATAGATTGCCTAAAGCTTGCTTTATGTCATTGAGTAAGTCATCAGCATTTTCTAGTCCGATTGAAATTCTAACCATGCCATCTGTGATCCCCATATCAGCACGTTCTTCTTCGCTAAGACGTTGATGGGTTGTTGTTGATGGGTGGGTCGCAAGACTTTTTGAATCCCCAAGGTTATTCGAAATAGAGATGATTTTAAGATTATTTAGGAATTGGAAGGATTGTTCCTTACTTCCAACTAAATCAAGCGTGACGACACTGCCGCCGTGACCCATTTGGGATTTAGCCAATTCAACTTGTGGATGGCTATCTAGTAATGGGTATAGAACTTTGTTTAACTTTTCGTGCCCTTCAAGCTTTTGGGCGATGTGGAGGGAGCTGCTACTCATTCTATCAGTACGAAGGGGAAGGGTTTCTAGGCCTTTAAGAAGTAGCCATGCATTAAAAGGGCTAAGGCAGGGGCCAGTATGACGAATGTAAGGTGTTACTTTTTCTTTCAAAAATTCATTTGTAGATAAAATAGCACCGCCTAAACATCGTCCTTGACCGTCAATATGTTTTGTTGCGCTATAAACCACAACATCCGCACCAAGTTCTAATGGTTTTTGATTCCCCGGTGTTGCAAATACATTATCAACAATAACAATGGCACCTGCCTTATGCGCAAGGTTGGATACTTTCTCCAGATCAATAATTTCTAATGTCGGATTAGATGGGGTTTCTAAGAAAACGACCTTAGCAGGTGTCTTTAGGGCCTCTTCCCATTGTGCTAGGTCTGTGCCATCAACAAAATCAGTATGAACGCCCCCGCGTGGCAATAGTTCGGCCAAAATGAACTGGCATGATCCAAATAGGGCGCGAGAGGCTACTATTCTATCCCCTTTTTCGACGGAAGCAATTAAGGCATTATAAACAGCAGACATGCCGCTGGATGTAGCAAAACAACCTTCTGCCCCTTCCAAGTTTGCCAACCTTTCTTGGAAGGTGGCAACCGTTGGGTTTGCATAGCGGCTATAGACGAAACGGGCACCATCTACTTTAAAGGCATTTTCGGCTTCTTCCGCAGATTCATACACATAGCCAGATGTCATGACGATAGATTCAGCTGTTTCCATATATTGCGAACGGTGAATTCCATCGTGAATAAGGGCTGTTTCTGGATGAAGGTTTTCTAAGTCTGTCATAACAATAATCCTAGCATTGTAACTAATATTATCTTGTACAATATAAAGAACAAGCGTTCTGTCAATCGAATTTTGATTGATTTAGAATTGTATGTGTGCATTATATCGAACATAGTGAAAAATACACAGAAGGTTATCTCTTCAATCATGGGGTGTTGGTTTTAATGGAAGAAAATGAAATTCCTAAAATTGGTCGTAAAGTCTTGAGGTTACGTCAGGCATATAAGATGAGTTTGGATGATTTGGCAGGTAAGTCTGGTGTCTCTAAATCTGTCTTGTCACAGATAGAGAGGGATCAAAATAATCCAACATTATCTACGATACATCGTATTTGTACGGCTTTAAATGTTACTGTAGAAGAAATTCTACGTAAAGAATCTAGCCCGCGTGTATTTGATGTTATGGCTGATAATGCAACCCCTGTGATTTTAAGTGAAGACGGTAAATGTTCACTTCGAATTTTAGGGCCAATCCACACGGTGAATTGGTTACAATGGTATCATTGCACAGTGGAGCCAGGAGGAAAGTTGTTTTCAGAAGCTCATGACCTAGGCACTCTTGAGAATCTAACTCTTTTGGAAGGTTGCCTTCGTGTGGATACAGGGGATGATACACATTTGGTTTATGCAGGGGAAACCATACGCTACCCTGCAGATAATGATCATGTTATTGTGAATGATAGTGATATTACGGCAAAGGCCTTGATGGTTGTAATTCTTGGCCGCCCGATGTGATTTTATTTATATGAGTTGGGCTGGTTGAAATTACCTTCTGACTATAATGTATTATGAATTCATAATTGCGATTTAATGATTTTAAGAATGATTAGGTATTGTCATGGATGGAAAAGAAAAGCTTGCAGATAGAGCTTATCGTGAACTTGAAGAAATGATTGTGACTTTGCGCTTACGCCCGGGGAGTGTTCTCAGTGAGCCGGACCTTTGCGCAAAGCTTGATATTGGGCGCACGCCTATACGTGAGGCGTTGCAACATCTTGCTACGGATCGATTAGTTTCTATACAGCCACGCCGTGCCATGATTGTAAGTGATGTAAGTGCATCTGAAATGCTACGCGTATTGGAAGTTCGTCGCCCATTAGAGTTGCTGATAGGGGACCTGGCGGCATTGCGAGCAGACCCAACAGAACGTAAGGCATTAAATGTCTGTGCAGAAGAAATTGCAAAGGCTGCTGATAATCACGATGTGGATGAATTCATGCGTGCAGATAAGCGTTTGGACATCATTTTAGGCGAGGCATCTAGAAACCATTATGCCGCTAAATCTTGTATGCCATTACAAAGTATGAGCCGCCGATTCTGGTATTATTACCAAGGGCAATCCGAATTAAATACATCGGCTGACTTACATCGTGCAATGGTGCTGGCCATTATTGATGGTGATACGGTGAAGGCTAAAGAAAATATTGCTATTTTCATGGACTATCTGGAAGCCGCAATAAAAAGGGTGCTTTAAGTATTAAAACTCAAAGCACCCTTCCTAGAAAAGTTATCTATATTGCCGTATGTTTATTACGATTGGCGAATGTTGTTTAGGAAGCTTTCAACGTTTCCATTAAGCGCGTTACTTTCTTCATCAACTTGTTTCACACCACCTAATACACCACTCATCGCGTTGCTAACTTGATCAAGGGCGCTTGTAATGCCTTGAACGCGTGAGGCGATCAAAGAGCAATGTTCAGCACTCATTGTTACTGTTTGATTGATCTCGCTTGTAGCCAAACCTTGTTCTTCTACAGCAGCGGTGATTTCTGCGGAGATTGTTTCCATCTCAGCAATAACAGAATTAAACTCACCCGCAGTATTTGCGGCTTCTTTAATTTCAGATTGAATAGCAGTGATGAGGGTGCTGATTTCTTCTGTCGCACCTGTTGTTTGATTTGCTAGTGATTTCACTTCATTTGCAACAACAGCAAACCCTTTTCCTGCTTCACCTGCACGC
>CBFCZA010000111.1:0-8767 GCA_965602285.1 uncultured Curvivirga sp.
TCTTTTACGACGAAGCCGTTGCCCTTGCCGCTGGACATAGACCATGCGCAGAATGCCAATGATCCAAATTCAATGATTTTCAACATTTTTGGGAAATCGCATTTGACTATAAACCAAAAGCAAAAGATATGGATCAAGCATTACATGAAGAAAGAGTTCTCAAAGAAAGGGCACAATTCAAGTTTGTTGAAATTCCAAATGGATGCATCTTTGATCTTCATAACGTCCCCTATTTGAAATGGGAGAATAAAGCTTATCCATGGGCCATAGATACTGGCTATGGTCAGGCAATACCCATAAAAGGCAATCCAGAACTTAAAGTTTTAACCCCACCATCGACTATGAAGGTTCTAAAGGCGGGTTATCAACCTGTGGTGAATATTTAAAATTTTAAAGCAATACCAATGCAGATAGGCCAAGGAAAGAAAGGAAACCAACGACATCAGTGATCGTCGTTAAAAACACGATTGAGGCTATTGCGGGATCTTTACCAAATCTATCCAAACATAATGGTATCATTGTCCCCGCCATACCTGCGGCCAACATGTTGATGATCATTGCCGAAGCAATAACAGCCCCCAATAAAATATCATCAAACCATCCCCATGCCAGCGCACCCATTAAGATGGCAAATACAACACCATTGACACCACCAACCAGCGCCTCCTTCCATACCACACGTAAAGCGTTGGACGGCGTAAGTTCATTTGTAGCAAGGGCGCGAACAGCAACGGTTAAGGTTTGCGTACCCGCATTCCCCCCCATAGAAGCAACGATCGGCATTAAGATCGCCAAAGCAACCAATTGTTCTAAAGTTTCTTCAAACATTGAAATAACAATACTTGCAAACACCGCAGTTAATAAATTAACCAATAACCAAGAGAATCTTAGGCGGGTGGTCTCTACCACATCAGAATATAAATCATCTTCCTTCACACCACCCATTTTCAAGATATCTTCTTCATGTTCTTCATCAAGAACAGCAACGATATCATCAACAGTGATCACCCCAACAAGGCGTCCGCTATCATCTACAACCGGCGCTTCAACAAAGGCATATTGGCGAAATAAGAATGCCACATCTTCCTGATCCATGGTCACGGGAATGACTTTGACATCTTCCCACATAATTTTTGCTATTTCAGAATCTCTATCTGTCCGCATTAGTTTAGAAAGCTTAACAACCCCCAAAGGTTTATGGGCTGGATCAACCACCATAATATTGTAAAAATCATCGGGTAAATCAACTTTATCATCGCGCATATAATCAATGGCTTGCCCTACCGTCCAAAAACTTGGAGCAGTAAACATTTCACGCTGCATCAAGCGACCAGCAGAATCCTCTGGATAGGATAGGCTTTGTTCATAAATAGCACGATCATCAGCCGGAATAGCATCAAGAAGCTCTCGGCGATCTTTAGCATCTAAATCTTCAAGTAAATCAACAGCATCATCAGAATCTAACTCGTTAACAATGCCAACAAGCTGAGAGGTATCTAGATCTTCGACGGCATCCTCACGAATAGCCTCATCCAAATGGACCCAAACTTCCGCATCCAGATCCCCTCCCAGAAGCTCCAACAGCTCATCACGATCATTTGTGCTCAACTGTTCTAACAAATCGGCGACATCAGCGGCATGAAGATGCGCGATAAGAGAAAGAACTTCCTCTACACTCGAGCCGCCCTCAAGCGCAGAACGAACTTCACTAACAAGATCGTCAGACAAACCATAAAGTTCATCTAACGCACCTTCATCAAGTGTCAGTTTTTCCCGCACATCCGTCATTATTCATTCCTAATAACTTGCGCATACAACGAAGGTAATAATCATGCCACTACAGAAGCAATTTGCGCATAGACCACCGCAACCGCAGTCATATTGACGATTCCCCGCTGCGTCAAAGAGGGCGTTAAAATATGAACAGGTTTATCAGCACCAACCAACATTGGCCCAACAGACAACCCATCCCCCAGCATTTTAACCATATTATAAGAAATATTGGCAGCATCTAAGGTAGGGGCGATCAATACATTCGCGCGCCCAGCTAGGTTATTACAAGGTAGAATACTGTCGCGAAGTAGAGGATCTAATGCAGTATCCGCATGCATTTCCCCTTCTACCATCAAGTCTGGGCTTGTCTCTTGTAAGATTTTTACTGCATCACGAACCTTTTGTGCGGATACATCATCTGACGACCCAAAGTTTGAATGGCTTAACATTGCAACTTTCGGCGTGATACCAAAGTGACGTACACCTTCTGCTGTCATCTCTGCCATTTCTGCAAGTTCTTCGGCAGTAGGGTCTACAGAAATATGTGTATCTGCGATGAAATAAACACCAGAATCCATTACCAGCATATTTACAGTCGACATATCGCGAATATCTGTACGTTTGCCAATAATTTGTTTCACATGTTTATAATGCTTACTAAACATACCACTTGTGCCGCAAATCATTGCATCCACTTCGTCACGCTTTAACATGACCGCGGCAATAGCAGTATTTCTTGTACGCATCACGACTTTCGCAGATTCAGGGGACATGCCACTACGCCCCATAATGCTATGATACATCTTCCAATAATCACGATAGCGATTGTCGTTTTCTGGGTCGCAAAGTTCGAAGTCTTTATCGATTTCTAAACGAAGCCCTAGCTTTTCAATACGCTTATTCACAACATCACGACGACCAATGAGGACAGGCTTAGCAATCCCATCATCCACGATAACCTGAACGGCACGAAGGACTTTTTCTTCCTCGCCTTCCGCGTAAACAACCCGTTTTGGATTGGCAATGGCACGGTCAAAGATTGGTTTCATCACAGTCCCAGAACGATAAACAAATTCGCTAAGCTTTTGATGATAAGCCTCAAAGTCTTTAATAGGTCGTGTTGCTACACCACTTTCCATCGCAGCCTTCGCAACGGCGGGGGCGACCTCAAGTATCAGGCGTGGATCGAATGGTTTAGGGATAAGGTAATCTTTACCAAACCCTTTCACATCCCCACCATACGCACTATCGACCACATCGGAAGTTTCTCTTCGTGCTAATTGACCAATCGCCTTAACGCATGCAACCTTCATTGCTTCATTGATTTCCGTAGCGCCCACATCCAACGCCCCACGGAAAATGAATGGGAAGCATAAAACGTTATTAACTTGGTTCGGATAATCAGAACGTCCTGTCGCACAAATAGCATCTGGACGCGCTTCCATCGCAAGTTCAGGTAAAATCTCTGGTGTTGGATTCGCAAGGGCAAGAACCAATGGATCTTTTGCCATTTTCTTCACCATTTCTGGCTTCAACACACCCGGTGCAGATAAGCCCATAAACACATCCGCATCTGCGATCACATCGCCTAGACTACGGGCATCTGTCTTTTGGGCAAAGGCCCCTTTATAGGGGTCCATTTCTTCCGTGCGCCCTTCATAAACGACACCGACAATATCACATACGGTAATATTCTCTTTCTTTGCACCCATACTGACCAGCATATTTAGACAAGCAAGTGCCGCAGCCCCTGCGCCTGAACATACGATTTTAACATCTTCGAATTTCTTATTAACCACATCAAGGCCATTATATATAGCAGCCGCAACGATAATTGCCGTTCCATGTTGATCATCATGAAAAACAGGGATATTCATACGTTCTTTCAAACGCTTCTCTATTTCAAAACATTCAGGGGCTTTGATATCTTCAAGATTGATGCCGCCAAATGTCGGCTCCATAGCCGCGACAATATCGCAGAATTTATCCACGTTTAGTTCGCTCAATTCAATATCAAAAACATCAATACCGGCGAATTTTTTAAATAGGGCCGCCTTCCCTTCCATCACGGGTTTCGACGCTAATGGGCCAATATTCCCTAAACCAAGAACAGCGGTACCATTAGTTACAACACCGATGAGATTTCCCCGCATGGTCACGGCGGCAACTTCGTTTGGATCTTCTTCGATCAACCGGCAGGCAGCAGCAACGCCAGGGGAATATGCCAAGCTTAAATCACGTTGGTTCGCCAAAGGTTTTGTCGCAACGACCTGTAACTTACCTGGAGGATCCATCCGATGATAATATAAAGATTCGCGTTCGATATCGTCACTCATGTGATGCACCCCATTCATTTAAATTATTTTGATCTTTTTAATATGTAACCATTCAGGAACAATAGGTCTATTAATTAATGTTTTATAGACTTTCTTTATAATCAGATAGTATGTAAAAAACCCAGCATTCTATTAAAGCTCAGCATTCTATCTAAAGATAGGCACCTTCCAATAAAAACTGATAGAAACGCCAATGTGGCATATATCATCACCATACAAATTGCCAAAGCGGCCCTTCTTAAATAAAAATGCTATAGTACGCCACTCTTACTCAAAACGAATAAATAAAATTTTCTTCAAATACGACTTGTAAAATTCTTTTAAAAATAGACAATAGTTGTGTAATTATCTTACGATCAGATCGTTATGAAGATTTTGGGAGGGGTTGAATTTGACAACGGGTTCGTGGGCTGAGACTAAAGCTAATCTTACTAAAGATATAGATAATGAAGGTGCCCAATGTTTATTAAATCATTGGTCTGATCTATATGAAAAACATGAGCGCATCCCAAGGCGACGGGAACTCGACCCCCTAGCCTTCTTCAAACATAGCCCACATATCTGGATCGTAGATCTATTAGAAAATAATGAATTCAAATTTCGCTTGGTGGGTGATCATATTGCTGAATATTTTGGATTTAATCCCGTCAATAAAGCAATGGAAAATGTCTTTCAAGAACCACAATTAAGTCATGTCCTTGAATTTTACGAAACCATCATTTCAACCAAATCTATGGTACTTCATCATGGGCAAAGGCATATTCCTCACCAATCTTATCCCATAGAATATGAACGCCTAGCCATGCCACTGGCAAATGACGACGGCGAATTAGTGCATATTGTTGGCGCAACTTTCTTTTATGGTTTTGAAGGCCAAGAAAATAGATCAGAAGGCGGAAAAAATGTCTTCACCCATAATGAATATTACCCCATAGGCTAGGGGTTTCTGGGGACACATTTTAAAGCACACTTAATGCTCGTAAGCATCCCCACCTCTATATCCAAAAAGAAAACCCCGTAAGCAATAAAGCCTAACGGGGTTCTTGGTGCGGTCGAGAAGACTCGAACTTCCACGGGGGTTAGCCCACAGCGACCTCAACGCTGCGCGTCTACCAATTCCGCCACGACCGCATCGTCTTTGCTTATTTTATAGCATCAAATAAGCTTGGTAGAGTTCAGATTGTCTCTGAACGAGTGAGGATGTAACAAATAGGGACTGGCTAATCAAGACCATTCGTTGCATATAATTCATTATGACTGATAATTATTTAGAATTGAATGCCGAAATTGAGTGGAAACATGGCATAGATGGCGTTGAGACACTTGTCGATTACGACTATGCCCATGCTTTTATGGAACAACGTGTGGCAGATATTAGGGCAGGAACCGCCCCTGAATGCATCTGGTTTTTAGAACATCCCCCCCTTTATACGGCAGGCACCAGTGCCAAAAGTGAAGATCTACTTACACCAAATCGTTTTCCCGTTCATAACGTGGGACGTGGGGGCCAATATACCTATCACGGGCCGGGTCAACGAATCGTCTATGTCATGTTGGA
Organism: uncultured Curvivirga sp.; assembly: GCA_965602285.1. Lineage (GTDB taxonomy): Bacteria > Pseudomonadota > Alphaproteobacteria > UBA8366 > Aestuariispiraceae > Curvivirga. The sequence goes on from CBFCZA010000111.1 coordinate 5,668, forward strand.
CCTTAAAAAGCGTAACCCTGATGTGCGATGGTTTGTGTCTGCATTAGAAAGCTGGGTCACAAATGCCCTTCAAGAATTTAATGTGGTTGGCGAAACCCGCGAAGGGCGCGTGGGCATATGGGTTGATCGTGGTAATGGCTATGAAGATAAAATCGGCGCCATTGGTGTGCGATTGCGTAAATGGGTTACGTTCCACGGTATCTCTATCAATCTAGAACCTGACCTTGAGCATTTTAAGGGCATTGTACCATGTGGCATTGAGGACGAAAAACTTGGGGTAACGTCCCTTGTGGATTTAGGCCTTCCCGTCACCTTGCATGATTTAGACAATGCCTTGGAAGCCCGTTTTGAAGAAAGCTTCATGAAAGATTAAATTTCTAGGCTTGAAGTTTTTAGCAAGCCAAACTATGGTCTCCTTCACTCAACGGGGTGCTGAAAAGCTGAGAATCGAAAAATTGACATTGTTTTTGTCCGTCTTCGTAAACCCGATGAACCTGAACCGGGTAATGCCGGCGGAGGGATTGAGGATAAACCTAGTTAATTTCATGCTAGTTTTTTAACCGATACCTACCGCCGCACCATTTTATGACAGTAATGGAGCGAGCGAATGAGCTTTTCTAAATATTTTAAAAATACAGTTTTAACAGTAGCGGGTATCGCTGCTGGATCTTTTTCATCCGTACAAGCCGATGAAGCAAAAGTCTTAAAAGTATATACTTATGATTCTTTCACCTCTGAATGGGGACCGGGACCAAAAGTTGAAACCGCCTTCGAAGCCATTTGTGGATGCGACCTACAATGGGTTGCAACAGAAGATGCCGTAAGTATCTTAAGTCGCCTAAAACTTGAAGGGGACAAGACAGAAGCAGACGTTGCCCTTGGTCTGGATATGAACCTTATTGAACGCGCACGCGCCACAGGGCTTTTTACCAACCACAACCAAGATACCTCGAAACTAGAATTGCCAAACACTTGGGCGGATCAAGATTTCCTTCCTTTTGATTATGGTCACTTTGCTTTCATCTATGACGAAACAAAACTTGCCAACCCTCCGAAGAGCCTTGAGGAATTGGTGAGCGGTTCAAATGACTTCTCTATCATCCTTCAAGATCCCCGTACATCTACCCCCGGCCTTGGTTTCCTCCTTTGGATGAAGTCTGTTTATGGCGACAAGGCAGGAGCAGCCTGGGAAAAACTTTCCAAACGCATCGTCACCACGACCAAAGGATGGTCAGAAGCCTATGGCATGTTCCTAGAAGGCGAAGCAGATATGGTTTTAAGTTACACCACATCCCCCGCCTATCATATGGAAGCAGAAGGCGTTCATAAATATAAGGCAGCCCCTTTTTCAGAAGGGCATTATGGGCAGATTGAGGTGGCAGCGAAACTAAAGAACTCAAAGCATCCTGAACTCGCTGATCAATTCATGAATTTCCTTATCAGCAATGAATTCCAAGAGATCATTCCAACAAACAATTGGATGCATCCTGTTGTCACACCAACATCTGGACTTCCTACTTCTTTCGCAAAAGATAAAATTCATTATCCAAGCATATCTTTGCAAATAGCACCCAGCGACATTGCAAATGAATATAAAGATTGGGTTGATGAATGGCTTTTGGCCGTTAGTAAGTAAGACAAAAGCATGAATGCCTCCCCTAGATCTCAAAAATACATCTCTTCTGACATGCTCCTTATGTCGGGGGTATTTGTGCTTATTTGTTTGATCCTAGGGGGGGCTTTTTTCTCTCTTCTTTATCAAGCTGGTGAAAGTGAAATCCTTAAAACCTTACAGAGTGGTTATATTCTTCGTGTTTTAAAATTCACTATTATCCAAGCGATCATATCTACAGTCCTAAGTATTGCCATTGGGTTGCCCATGGCGCGTTTTTTCTACTACACAGATTTTTGGGGAAAGAAATTTATCTTAGGATTATTTGGCTTATGTCTGGTGATGCCCACAATAGTTGTCATATTAGGCCTGATCCAAGTTCATGGAAATTCGGGTATTATCCTTGGATTTATGAAATTCTTTCAATTTGAGGCATCCGGTTATTTATATGGAATGGTCGGTATATTATTAGCCCATATATTTTATAATGCTCCATTGGCGACACGCAGTCTTCTTTCACGATTAGAATCAATACCACAAGAACAATGGCGCATCGCCGCCCAGTTAAACTTTACCTCTTGGCAACGTTTTAAATTGATAGAACTGCCAGCATTAACATCCGCCTTGCCGGGGTTGGCAGCGCTCATATTAATGTTATGTTTCACCAGCTTTGCCATCATCCTAACATTAGGGGGTGGACCAAAAGCAACCACCCTAGAAGTTGCCATATATCAGGCATTACATTTTGATTTTGATCTGCCCCGTGCCGTTACTTTATGCGGCTTACAAATTGCCATTTGCAGTATGTTATCATTCACCTTGTTAAAATTTGGACGGCAAGTGGATAGCGAGATATCCCTTCATGCATCCGACGCCAGCGCCCCACGTTTTTTACGTTCAAAATTCAAAAAAAGCGTCACCTATGAATGGCTCATCCTAGGTCTGATGGTGGTGTTTATTTTTCCACCATTACTATCTGTGATCTATCAAGGATTGTCTCATTTTGACGTGGGGATTTTTGCTAAAGCAGCATTTCTTAAAGCCATCATTACCAGTTTAATCGTCGCTTCCCTTTCTGGGGTGATATCATTGGTTATTGCCATTGCACTTTGCGTAGGGTTACGTCACCAACAAGAAACATTCATGAGTAAATTGATAGAAACCAGCGGGTCTATCATTTTAGTTTTCTCCCCCTTTGCATTGGCGGCAGGGTTATTCATCTTGTTTAGAAACTATGTTAGCATTAGCGAAATAGGTCCCATTCTTGTGGTCACGATCAATGCCCTAATGGCGTTACCGTTTACCCTTAGAGTATTGTTACCCGCATTTAAACAACGCCATAAAGAAACGAATCAACTTTGCCTTAACCTTGGCCTACATGGGTTCAATCGTTTTTGGCGTATTGACCTACCGTTATTACGCCGTCCTATTGGTTTAGCATTTGCCTATGGTGTGACTTTATCTATTGGTGACTTTGGCATCATCGCC
>CBFCZA010000112.1:0-8753 GCA_965602285.1 uncultured Curvivirga sp.
GTCACTCTTTCTGTGGTGGATAAGTCTCAAGATAAATGCGATTTGAATATTTCTGTTGAAGATACAGGGATCGGTATATCAACAGAGGAACAAGGCAGGTTATTTGAAAGCTTTGTTCAGATGGATGGGAAGCTTTCAAGAAAATTCGAAGGTTTAGGTGCAGGCCTCTCTCTTGTCTCGGCGTTGGTTAAACTGATGAATGGTAAAATTTCCGTAGACAGTAAACTAGGGTTTGGTTCCACTTTTTCTGTAAGATTACCTATGGAGCGCAGTGAGGCGCCTGTTGCGATTCCTCTCGATGGATCTTCCCAAAATGATAATGGAGAAGTTATTACTTTGGATGAGATCGGTAGATCTCTTAATATTCTTGTAGCCGAGGATAACCCTGTAAATAAAATGCTTGTTTTGGAAATATTACAACAAGCTGGTCATGTTGTTACGGCCGTAGATAACGGTTTAGAAGCTGTCAATGCTATTGAAAATGCCACATTTGATATTGTACTCATGGATATACAAATGCCTGTTATGGACGGATTAACAGCATATAGGTTTATTAGGGCAATCGATGATGATGTGAAGGCTAACGTCCCTATTGTTGCCGTTACTGCAAATACCCTTCAACATGATCGTGATAGATATGAAAAAGAAGGGTTTAGTGGATTTGTTGGGAAGCCAATGCGCCCTAAATCCCTATTGAATGTTGTTACTAATATTTGCAATAAAAATGGGAAGACTGGGATGAATTCTTCATTCTTTGAGGATGAAGCTAGAGCCGAAGAGAATGAACAAAGAACCGAAACTTCAGCTGAGGATAAAATTAAAGACGATATTTCTGATGCAATGGCATTACCTTTGATGGATGATAAGCAATGGAAAGAAATGAGTGACGCTATCGGAAATGATGTCTTAGTTGATTTAATGTCTACGCTGCCGGATGAATTGGAAGGGTATAAGAAAAAGTTAAAAGCCTATTCTGCATCTGAAGATTTTAAATCGTTTAAACATGAAGTTCACGCGTTAAAAGGAATCGCGTCCAACAGTGCATTAAGTCGATTGGCAAGATTGGCAGGCTTGATGAATAAGGCCGTAGCAAAAAATGTGAACCCTCTACAATCTATTGAATATTTGGATATAGTTATTCTAGAAAGTAAAAGGGTTTTATCTGAAAAGTTAAATCAATAATTTAATTTTTAAATAATTTGTAAAATTCAAAATCTCCAACCAAAAAATTATATTAAATTATATCATTCAAGGTCAGAATAACAGGCGTGTGATCTGATGCTTTTTCTTTTGCTCTTGGTGCTTTGTCAATTTCGCAAGATTCTAGTATGTCGGCAGCTTGAGGCGACAAAAGAAAGTGGTCAATACGAAGGCCTTCGTCTTTTTGATATCTACCTTTTACATAATCCCAATAACTATAGGCCTGTACCATGTCTGGATGTAACGAACGCCATGCTTCTGTTAAGCCTAGGTTTTTCATAGTTTGAAAGCGTTGGCGTGTTTCGGGTTTACATAATGCGTCATTAGCCCAACGGTCTGGATCATAAACATCACGGTCATCTGGGCAGACATTATAATCCCCACCCAAGGCTATGGGCATTTCAGAAGGTAATAAATTGTCACGAATATGTTCAATAAGGCGATCCATCCAACGAAGTTTGAATGGAAATTTGACCGTATCAACAGGATTACCATTTGGTAAATAGATGGAAGCTACACGCACACCTTGGATTGTCGCTTCTATATAGCGCGATTGATCTGCATCGCCTTCTTGCCATTTATCACTGGTTGGGCCATCGGTTCCGGGTAATCCGAGGGTTATGTCTTCAATGGGGTGTTTTGAAAGGATCGCGACACCATTATAACTTTTTTGGCCATGGATTGCTGCTTTATATCCTTTTGCTTCGAATTCAAGGGTAGGGAAGTCTTCGTTAACTGTTTTGATTTCTTGCAATAACACAACATCAGGTTGCGATTCTTCAAGCCATTCTAAAAGGTTGACGATACGGGCACGAACTGAATTCACGTTGAATGTTGCAATACGCATGAGAAGGCTCCTGCCAACGATAAAGAATTATGATGTTGCAGATAATGTGTTAGGATTCGATCTATTACCAGTTTATTTTAAAGCTAAACAGCCCAATTAAATTTAAGCTAAACAGCAAAAGATGTACCACAGCCACAGCTGGCTGTTGCATTAGGGTTCTTCACTTGAAAGTAAGCACCCATAAGGTCATCTACAAAGTCTACTTCAGATCCAGCTAGTAAATCCATAGAGGTTTCATCTGTGACAATAGTAACACCACCTTTATCAAAGGTAAGGTCATCGACTGTTACATTACCATCAAAGCCAAATGCATATTGATAACCAGAACAACCACCGCCAGAAACGGTAACGCGTAACATTAGGTTTGGGTCACCTTCCATGTCTCGAAGTATATGTAGGCGTTTCACTGCAGAATCACTAATCCCCAGTACGCGAGGCGCGGTACTTACTGGCATTGCGAACGGATCGGTATCTGACATTATAAAACTCCATCATCTTTGAATTAGTAAGCTTTAACCTTTGAACTTATAATAAGGTAAATTCACTTACATTAATAGGTAATATCTAGGGTCTATAGGCGAAATGTCAATTGCCTAACTTTAGAATGGTTCAAAATTACCAAATTAAATGCAATATGTACCTTTTTATAAGAGAAATGAAGGTTATTCTTGCCATAAGTACGAACCTTCTTTAGGCATTTAATCATATCTTTTTTGTGCGGTTTTATAGAGGGAATGGCTTATTTATGTCCTTTCAATTAGCATCCTATGCCACTAAATGGGAAGAAAGTCGGGGGCGATTACATGATGATAATTCATCATCCATACGTTCTCCCTTTCAACGTGATAGAGATCGAATCATTCATTCTGGTGCCTTTCGACGATTAATGCATAAAACCCAAGTGTTTATTTCTCCGGAAGGGGACCACTTTCGAACAAGGTTAACCCATTCATTGGAAGTCGCACAAATTGCCCGCACAATGGCACGTGTGTTAAATGTGGATGAAGATTTGTGTGAGGCGATCGCATTGGCCCATGATTTGGGGCATACCCCTTTTGGTCATTCTGGCGAAGATACTTTGCATGAATTGATGGCGCCATTTGGTGGTTTTGATCATAATGATCAGGCGTTGCGGGTTCTTGTCCTTCTTGAAAGCCGTTATATAGGCTATAAGGGGCTTAACCTTAGTTGGGAAACTTTGGAAGGGGTTGTTAAGCATAATGGCCCACTATTAAAGGGAAACCAAACAATTTCGGAATTGCCTAAAACCCTTTCAAACTATAATCAACGCCACGATTTAGAATTAGATACACATAGTGGCATTGAAGCCCAAATTGCAGCTCTTGCAGACGATGTGGCCTATAATCATCATGATATGGACGATGGTTTACGGGCGGAATTATTCACAATTGAAGATGTTTGTACTGAAGTACCCCATGTTCACGATGCCTTCAGTAAGGTTTATCGTGATTATCCTAATGTCCCCCCGCATTTGGCGCGTGCAGAGGCCGTTCGCCGGTTAATAGGGGATATGGTTGAAGATGTGATATCTGAAACAAAAAGACGTCTTTTAGAAGATAAGCCCCAATCCGCTGAAGAATTGCGTCATTTATCCCGTCCAATGGTTGCCTTCTCCGCTGAAATGCGCGAAAAGGAGCTCGCATTAAAATCCTTTATGTTTAAGGCTATGTATCGCGCACCATCGGTTAGTTTGGAGCGGGATCGTGCAACGAAGCAAATGAACGATATTTTTAAGTATTATATCGAGCAACCAGAAAAACTTCCAGAGGAATGGAAAGCACAATGTACTGGTTTGTTGGCGCATGAGACGGCCCGTATCGTTGCTGATTATATCGCCGGTATGACGGATAGATTTGCAATAAATTTACATCACTCCCTAACATCCTAGGCAGTGAAAATATGGGAAGTATTTTAACTTCCTAATGATGAAAATGAGATAGGTTAAGATAGATGAATATCTTTAAAGAAATTCGTGGTGAACTAGAAGTTATACTTGATCAATTAAAATCAGAAGGGCTGTTGCCTGCTGATGTCTCGACTGATCGTATTACAATAGAACCCCCTCGAGATGCATCTCATGGTGATATGGCGACAAATGCTGCAATGTTACTTTCAAAACCTGCAAAGATGAAACCGCGTGATGTGGCTGAGATGCTTGTTGGAAAACTAAAAGAACTTTCTGTTGTAGATAGTGCAGAGATCGCAGGCCCAGGATTTATCAATTTACGATTAGATACTTCAGTTTGGCATAAGGTTGTTTCGGCGATCTTATCAACAGGTAATGACTTTGCCCGTTCTGATATGGGTGGAAATCAAAAAGTGAATGTAGAATATGTTTCTGCAAACCCAACAGGGCCCCTTCATATTGGACATGCACGTGGGGCTGTTTTTGGGGATGTTCTTGCGTCGCTACTCGACTTTGCTGGTTATGATGTCACTAAAGAGTATTATGTGAATGATGCAGGTACCCAAGTAGACGTATTAGGTCGTTCTTCTTATCTTCGCTATAAAGAAGCGCATGGGGAAGACATTGTCATTCCTGAAGGACTTTACCCTGGTGATTATTTAAAAGCTGTTGGAGAAGCTCTAAAAGAAGAACATGGCGAAGGCTTGCTGGCGATGAACGAGGCTGAATGGCTTCCCATTTGTCGTTCTAAAGCTGTCGAAATGATGATGGTTGGTGTCAAAAAAGATCTTGAGCAATTAGGTATTCAACAAGACGTGTTTACGTCTGAACGTAGCTTAGTTGATGCAAACCGGGTGCAAGATGTTTATGATAGCCTTGATGTGAATGGATATCTTTATACAGGTGTGCTTGAGCCACCAAAGGGTAAGAAGCCAGATGATTGGGAACCACGTCCACAGACGTTGTTTAAGGCAACTGATCATGGGGATGATGTCGATCGACCTTTGAAAAAATCTGATGGTAGCTGGACTTACTTTGCCAATGACATTGCGAACCACTTGGATAAATATCAACGTGGATTTGTAAACCAAATTGATATCTTTGGTGCCGATCATGGTGGATATGTGAAACGTATGATTGCGGCGACTTCTGCCGTGACAGAGGGAAAAGCCGAATTGGACATTAAACTTTGCCAGTTGGTGAAATTAATGGACAAGGGCGAACCTATCAAAATGTCAAAGCGTGCCGGCACCTTTGTCACATTAAAAGATCTAGTGGATGATGTTGGTAAAGACGTGGTTCGTTTCTACCTTCTGACACGTAAAAATGATGCGCCTCTTGATTTTGATCTAAGTGCTGTGAAAGAACAATCGCGTGATAATCCAGTATGGTATGTGCAATATGCCCATGCACGTTGTTGTTCAGTCTTCCGGCAGGCTAAAGAAGCATTTCCTGATATGGATTTATCACGTGATGCTTTAGCGCAGGCAGATGTTAAGCTACTGTCTGCCCCTGCAGAACTTGAGGTGATTAAATTATTATCTGGTATGCCTAGATTGATCGAATCTGCTGCGGAAGCACATGAACCGCATCGTGTAGCTTTCTATTTGATGGAGGCCGCAGCCGCTTTCCACAGTCTTTGGGCCAAAGGAAAAGAAAACACCCAATTACGCTTTGTCATTGCGGATAATAAAGAACTAACTTTGGCGCATTTAGCGTTATTAGAAGCTGTTCGTTCTATCATTGCATCAGGTTTGGAAATCTTCGGGGTGGAACCTGTTCGCGAACTACATTAATCTACGATGAATTAGAAACATAAAGATAGGGGTACGGCATGCCATCAGACATGCGTGATTTGGAAGATGAATTTGCTGAACTGGAGAATCTAGGGAAACTAGATGATCTGGATAAAGAACTTGGGAGCGCAGGAGAACCAAACGTGCGTCGTAAAGAATCTTTGCGAATCTTGCCGATCACTATCGCGGCAATGGCGCTTGTGCTGTTTGTTGTCGTTGTTTGGTATGCTTACTCTCAAGGGATTCGTTCCGGCAGCGAAGTGTCTGCACCGTTGCTTACGCCGGATCATGCGGCGAAAGAATTGCCTGAAGATCCCGGAGGGATGAAAGTCCCTCATCAAGACAAGCTTGTCTATAATCAACTGGAAGAACAGATTGATGATTCACAGGTGGAACGATTACTTCCCCCACCAGAACAGCCAATTAAACCACCCGCAGCGAAACCAGTGGTAAAAAGCAAAGATTCTGATACACCGCCGATACCAAGTATCACGGGCGTTATCCCTAAAAAGGAAAAATCAAGCGAACCGTTATTGATCAATCCTGATGCAGAAAAAGAAGCAGCAGTCGCTGTTGTTGAGCCAAAGAAAAATTTGCCTGAACCTGAAGTCGTTGTGAAGAAGGTTGAAGAGAAAATCACTCAAACCGTTGTCGAAACAACCAAGGCAACACGAGAGGTTACAGTACCTGTTGTTAAGGATAAAGTGATAAACAAGGCTGCTGATTGGCGCATTCAAATTGGGGCGGTTGGTTCTGATGCAAAGGCACGTTCTGAATTTAAACGCCATCAAACAAAACATAAAGATTTATTGGGCAAGCTGTCTCTTGAAGTTCAAAATGTAAAAGTGAATTCTAAGGATTATTTCCGTATTCGTATCGGACCATTGGCTGATGTAAATGCGGCTAAAAAACTATGTGACAGTTTAAAGAAGAGAAGCATCGATTGTATTCCTGTTGCACCCGGTAAATAACTTTTTTAGGGAATCAATGAGGAGGGGAAGCTCATGCGCTCAGCAGTAGTTTTTGGATGTGAAGGGCTATCACTTTCGTCGGCTGAAAAAGATTTTTTTTCAGAAACCCAACCTTTTGGCTTTATCCTTTTTGCACGTAATGTAGATACGCCTGACCAAGTAAAACGGTTGTGTAATGAACTTCGTTCAATTGTGAATGATGAAAATACACCAATCTTAATCGATCAAGAAGGGGGGCGTGTTCGTCGTCTAAGACCCCCTCATTGGGTTGATAGTTTTGCAATGAAACCCTTTGGTGATTTATATGAAGATAACCCAGATCTTGCGATAGAACTATTGCAGCTTCAATGTGATGTACAATCAAGCCAATTTCACGCGGTTGGTATAAATGTTACTTGCGCCCCAGTTTTAGATACAAAATTCGAATATGCTCATGAAGTCGTTGGGGATAGGGCTTTTTCGCAAAATCCTGATATTGTTTCAATTTTAGGAGAAATAGTAACGAATCAATTTCTTGAAAATGGAATTTATCCTATCATAAAGCATATTCCGGGACATGGCCGCGCTAATTTAGACAGCCATTTAGCATTACCGTTTGTTGATGCAAGTCGCGATGATCTTCAAGATATTGATTTTAAACCTTTTAAGCATGTTTCTTCTCATACCCAAATACCTATGGCGATGACTGCGCATATTGTTTATTCGTCCTTAGATGATACAAATTGTGCCACAATGTCGAAGACGATCATTCAAGACGTGATACGCGATCAATTAGGTTTTAAAGGTCTGCTATTCACTGATGATCTCTCTATGAAGGCTCTTGAAGGAAGTTACTCTGAAAAAACAAAGGCTTGTTTGGATTCAGGTTGTGATATTATTCTCCATTGTAATGGGGATATGGAAGAAATGATTGATGTCACTAAGTCTTTGAAAAAAATGTCTTTACCTGCTTGGAATGCATGGCAGGTGGCGCAAAAAAAACTAGGAACTCATAAAAATATCCTTACTCGTTTCGAAGAAGAAACGGCAGTAGAAAAACTTCGAGCGCATTTAAAGTAGTTAATACTATATCTTGTGTTTGATTAAAAAATACTAGCCATATTTTGATAAATATAGTAAACTGCTTTTGCAGTTAAGTGTTTTGGCCTTGTTGGCGGATGAGATATGGATTTACAAGAAGAGTTTAATACGGATTTTGAAGAAGATGACGGGACACCTAGTCTCGATTCTCCAGATTCGTTGTTTCTGGCTTTAGATGGTTATGAAGGACCAATTGACCTATTGCTTTCCTTATCGCGTGACCAAAAAGTAGACTTAACAAAGATATCAATTGTCGCCCTTGCCGATCAGTATTTGGAATTTATTTCTCGCGTTCGTCAACTTCGCCTTGAAATCGCCGCGGATTATTTAGTTATGGCTGCGTGGTTGGCTTATTTGAAGTCACGACTTTTGTTACCCGCTCAACCAGACGATGACGATGAAGAGAGCCCTGAAGACCTTGCCGCACGTCTTGCATTCCAATTGCGACGTTTAGAAGCGATGCAAAAGGCGGCAAAGTCATTAATGGCCTTGCCAAAAAGGGGGCAGGACTTTTTTGTACGCGGTGATCCCGAGGCTATTACAGTTGAAAATAGTTCTACATTTGATGTTTCATTGTTTGAAATGTTAAAAGCCTATGGTGATGTGAATAATAAGATAACAGCAAGTACACTTCGTATCATGCCCACAGAACTTTATTCTATGGATGATGCGATCGATAGACTTCGTGATTTACTAGGTGGGGGCAAGGTTCCATCTTGGGCTAATCTTGAAAGTTTCCTTCCTGATACACTAAAAGACCCTTTGATCAGAAGATCAGCAATGGCAGCTACCTTTGCCGCCTCCCTTGAACTTGCCCGTGAAGGAATGCTAGAAATTCGACAGAATGGACTGTTTGCTCCGATTTTCTTTCGTTCTAATCCTGATGCAGCTGATTATGAACAAGATGACAGTTCTGTGAACCAAGCGAATCT
>CBFCZA010000113.1:0-8724 GCA_965602285.1 uncultured Curvivirga sp.
TAGATTTATGGCAAGATTATTTGGAGCCTGTTTTATGAGCGATGTAACATTTAATTTATGCAAAAACTTACCAGCCCTTCCTAAAGATGAAGAGGGACCTATCTTTACTGAACCATGGCAAGCACAAGCCTTTGCCTTAGCTGTTCGTCTTTGTGAAGAAGGTCACTTTAGTTGGGAAGAATGGGTCGGTACATTTTCGAAACAAGTTGTTATGGCTCAAGAAAATGGTGATCCAGATTTAGGAGACACTTATTATACTCATTGGCTTAATACGTTAGAGATTATGGTATCTACAAAAGATATTGTTTCTGAACAAGATTTGAAAAAACGTAAAGAAAAGTGGCGACAGGCCTATCTTGATACGCCACATGGGCAACCTATAGAATTGCCCTCGTAGATCTTATGAATCTTTTTTCGTTTGACCTAAGAATAAAGGCTGCTTTTTTTCTAATTCTTGTCCTACAAATTGCATGAATTTGCGGTAACGTTTCACGTTTTTCAAGTCTGGATGGGTTAATATCCAGATGTCGGAATAATCAGCCAATGGTATATTTTCCACACGTTGTAATTCTGGGTCACTGTCTCCGATAAAACATGGCATACGTGCAATGCCCATTTGTGCTTTAACCGCCCCTAAAACAGCAATCATGTCATCAAATTTAGCTATAACGTTTGCGTTAGGATATGTTTTTAAAACTTCTGGGGCAGGATCGTTACCACGCCATATAAAGTTTAAACATTTCAGATCAGTGTCATTGGATGTATTTTCAAGGTAATGTCTAGATCCAAAATATGCTGTTTTTTGAGAGAGGTATTTACGACCCCAAAGGTTTTCTTCAGGGGCATTTGTTGCCCTTATGGAAACGTCGGCCTCTCTTCTATGTAAATTTACGCTGTCGGTTGTGGCAATAATACTTAGGTCAATTTGAGGGTAAGTTTCGACAAAATTCTTGATGATATCGGCTAATGCTATCTGGATAATAAGTTGTGGGGCTGCAACTTTTAAAGGGCCGGAAAGATCGCTATCTTTACCTGTGATGCTTAAATCTAAATCTAAAATATGTTTTTCGATTTCCAGTGCGGCTTCAACAGCACGCTCTCCAAATTCGGTGGCCTGCATGCCGTCGGAAAAACGTTCAAATAGGCGGACAGATTGCTTGTTTTCATAAGCAGAAAGCCGACGCGAAACGGTGGCGTGACTGACGCCAAGGCTGCGTGCAGCAGCACTTAATCCGCCTTGTCGGTGGATTGCCAAAATATATTTTAAATCATCCCAATCTTTCATATGTGCATTAATGCACATTAAGTTTGTATATTTCAATAGTTTTTGCACTCATTGAAAAAGGATAAAACTTTAATCGATTATAACACCGTAAAAGATGGAGAAGAAAATGACCGTTTATTGTATTGCTCAAGCAAACCTATCAAATCGTGAAGGCTTGGCCGCCTATCGTGAAAAAGCCCCTATTGCCCTAAATAAATATAATGGTTCTGTCGTCGCTGCCAGTCCAAATTTAATATCCTTAGAAGGGGAAATACCTTTTAAAGATATGGCTGTAATTTTATCCTTCCCAACAGAAGAGGATGCGAAAGGTTGGCGAGATGATCCAGAATTAGCCTATATCCATGAATTGCGTACAGCTTCTGGTAACTGGATTGTTCAACTTTTAGCCCTACCCAAATAGAGAAATTAAACTTTTAACTATTCTTTGATTGGGTGTATAATCGATACTCAAAATAAGATATGTATGTTTAAATCACATTTGATTTTAAAAAGAGGGAAATCAATATGAAAGCTTTATTGTTAAAAGTTGCTCTAGTCTTTTGTACTATTGGATTTTTATCTGCATGCTCCCCTGAAGTGGGTAGTGAGGAATGGTGTAGTGACCTGAAAGAGAAAGATAAAGGGGACTGGAGTGTGAATGAAGCAGCCGAGTTTACAAAAAATTGTCTCATGTAATCTTGTAAATTAAATTTGATTTCTTTATAGAAATTTTAAAAGGGATAGTGCTCATATTGGCGCTATCCCTTTTATCTTTTAGCTTCTGATTTGATGACGTCGGTAACTTAATGCTTCGGCAATATGAAGTCTTTTGATGACAGACTCTTCTTGTAGATCTGCAAGCGTTCGGGCAACCCGCAATATGCGGTGATACCCTCTTGCAGAAAGGCGCATCTGGCTAGTAGCATCATTTAAAAGGGCTTTACCAGCGGCATCAGGCGTGGCGATCATTTCTAAGGTTTGGCCATCCACTTCTGCATTACAGCGCCAGTTTTTTTCAGACGCTAGTTTATCTAAGCGTTCAGTTTGAATTTCTCGCGCTACCTGTATTCGCATTGCGACGGTTGCGCTATCTTCTGTTGGGGCGGGCAAGGTTAAATCAGCGGCACTGAGGGCGGGCACATCCACGTGCAAATCAATTCTATCAAATAATGGCCCTGATATCTTTGACTGATAATCGCCTCCGCATTTTGGAACACGACTGCAAGCCATTTCTGGATCAGATAAATAGCCACATCGACAAGGATTCATGGCGGCAATTAATTGTACACGTGCTGGATATGTGATGTGCGCATTGGCACGTGCAACGACGGCACGGCTAGATTCTAATGGTTGTCTTAGGGCTTCTAGGGCGCCACGTGAAAATTCGGGTAATTCATCCAAAAATAAAACACCATTATGCGCGAGGCTAATTTCACCGGGTTTTGCTTTTTGTCCTCCACCGATCAATGCTGGTACAGAGGTAGAATGATGGGGGTCACGAAAGGGGCGGTGTTGGCTCATGAAATTATCAGATCCATTACTAGAGATTGCTTGACCTGAAACAGATTGTATCATGGAAAGTTCTAAGGCTTCGCGGCTATCTAAGGGGGGTAAGATGCTTGGTAAACGTGCTGCAAGCATAGATTTTCCTGCACCTGGGGGGCCAACCATAAGAAGATTATGGCCACCTGCAGCTGCGATTTCTAATGCGCGCTTTGGTGTTTCTTGCCCTTTGATATCAATTAAATCAGGTAGTTTCGATTGTGAAACCATTTCTTGTTTTTTAGGGCGAGAGAGGATCTGGCTTCCTTTAAAATGATTAATCAAGGCCATAAGGTTGGAAGGAGAGAGAATGTCCATATCCCCTGCCCAAGCTGCTTCTGACCCATTAGCACCGGGACAAATAAGCCCACGGTCCGTAGCATTGGCTGCAATGGCTGCAGGTAAAACCCCAGAAACAGGGGCTAATCCACCGTCTAACCCTAATTCTCCCATGACTAAATATTGATCAACTTCTTCCATTGGTAAAATTTCCATGGAGACCAATAAGCCAAGGGCAATGGGAAGGTCGTAATGACTACCTTCTTTTTGTAAGTCAGCGGGGGAAAGGTTTATCGTAATTCGTTTTGGCGGAAGGGCTAACCCCATGGCGGTTAATGCCGCGCGCACCCTTTCCCTTGCTTCGGATACGGCTTTATCTGCTAATCCAACGATTGAAAATGCGGGCATGCCGCCTGTCATTTGAACTTGAACATCAACATCAACCGTTTCAATACCATGAAACGCTACTGTTCTTATATGTGCAACCATTGTTGCCTCCCCTGAAATTTATATCTAGGGTGGTTATGAACGGGTTAGGGCGCATTTAAGTATATTATGATGAATGAAGTAAAATTTTCCAAGGGATGTGGTTGGGCTCGAGACCTCTTAATATGAGCAGACAATCCGATTAACTCAAATCAACCCAAGTTCGCTATCACTTGAAGATTGCTTGTACTTGTTTTTGGGTGGCCAAGGACGATCCCGCCAATGTGGCTCGAAAGCAAAGCTCGATTGAGTACGGCCCAGTAAGAGCGCGCCGTTGCCTGCACCCATCGCATAGTCATAATAAAGCTTTATTATTTCCTCTTCGGAAACTTGCTGCGCGGCGGGGTGAGACATACAGGCCGACCGCCAATCTCTTACGCGTTTGAAGTCGTCCTCTTCTGGGATGTCAAAACCTTCGTAATACGCCAAAAACCAAAATCTCATAAAGATCGGCGTGAACACAGCTTCTGCCAGTCCATAATCTTCAAACAGAAAAATACCCTCTGGGCTATGTTCCAGTAAAAAGTCGTTAATGTTTCTAAAATACTGCAAAAGCTGACTTGTGAATTTCTGGCGTTGGCTCTCGTCTTGGTTCATCACTAAAAGGTAACCGCTCATTGTGAGGTCCCCTTCTTTCGCAATAAGCATTTGCTCCACGGAATGTCGATAAGAGTCTTGCTGGGCGACCCGTTGCGTCCCCACTGTGTTATCTAAGTACTCTAATATGATCAAACTTTCCTTGATGATTTTACCATCCACTGTTTCCAATACCGGTAAAGCGGTGGTGCCACGCGTCTTCTTTAAAAGCTCAGGGTCCCGGGTTTTGGTGATATCGATAACTTGAAAGGCCACTTGGTCGCGTTGGCCTTTGAGGGTCAACATGATCTCAAGTCGCTGGCAAAAAGGGCAGACCGGAATGTGATAAACGACGGGACGTTGGCGCATGAGGCTTACCTTCTGTTAATCTCGACAAGACAGTCTGGATGATTAGCTCCTTGACGACTTTCTTCCGATTTTTTAAGAATTTATTTCATTAAGTAATTAAAATATTTGTATCCACTAAATTGATTTAACAATTCTCTCACGTCAGATGAAAGTCAAAATCACCTAAAGTATTTACTCTTTAACTATTCAAGAACACTAGTGCTGTTAGTTAATAGGAGCAACAAGTAACATATTTTGGGGTTGTGCCAGATAACATTAAAAGATGTTATCATGGACATAGTGAGGAAAAGCCGTTTAAGCAAAGATAAACAATATGTTCTAATTAAAATGATGGGTGTTATTGTTGCCTACAATTGAAAATGCAGGCATGCCAGCTGTCATTTGAACTTGAACATCTACATCAACCGTTTCAATACCTTGAAACGCCACTGTTCTAATATGCGCAACCATTGCTATCTCCCCTAAGTTTAAGCCTCAAGGGTAGCTATGAACGAGATAGGGTGCTTTTTTATTTTATGACCAATAAGCCATATTTTTTTATAAGCCCTTAGCTAAGTTATGAATTTTGTTTACAGCCTTATGACAAGCTTTAGTATCATTTCTTTCTAATGCCGACATGGCATTTTTCATATGGGACCTTGTTTTGCTTTTAACCCCTTTGGAACCACTATTTATAACTTTATTATAATTTTTTTGGGCGTTCTCTATCTCATCAGCACAGGGTGTTTTTGCGTGAGATGGATCTGTTCCCATGACTATTAACATGGCCGTAAAGGCGATATATAAATTTCGAATCATCATTTGTTTCCCTATTTAAGGGCTTCAGTATATCATATTTTAATAATATTTAATATTCTCTATGATAATGAGTAACTTTAACCAAAATAATGATTTTTATTGAGCTATCTATTTTAATAAAAAACAAACATCTATAGAGTTGAAACGGTCCAAATGAATAGTGATGTGGAAATCATATGCCAACAGCTCCAAAAATAATTGATCAGTTATTTCAAAATATTATAGAGGATCCCAAGCCAGAAAACTGGCTTACTTTAGGGGGATATCTTATTGAAATAAATGAATGGGAAACATTGATTAATCTTTTCCATGAACGTCAGAAGCAATCTAGTGATGGCATATCCTTATTTCTTTCTTTATTGATGCATCCCCGTGTTGTGAATGATAAAAAAAATAGAACTAACCTTATAAATATATCCTCGTTTGAGTTGGCTTCGCCCTATCATATTTTATTATGGTTTGTTAGTGGTTGTGCCAATATATGTTTTGGCAATATTGCACGTGGTCGAGATATATTTAATGATATTATAGTATTAAGCGATACTTCTAACTTGAACCTTGAAGACCTTCCTTATCTATCAGTGTTAAGAAATGCATATGATCAGTTGTATGAATTTGATGACGTAGAAGAAATACTATCGTCTAATGAAAAACATTTCGAAACTGAAATTAACTACCTTTCCCAGAAGGATACCCTTGCCTTAACGGGGGAAAATGTATTTTTAGCCGCATGTAATCAAACGTATTTTGATCTTTTTGCTCAAGGGTTTTTTGATGCATTTAAGGAAGAAGGGCTTGTTCATATTCATGTGGTTAATGGTGATAAAGAAAGGATGAAGGTTTTTGAAGTCAAAAATGATAGTCCGTATTTATCACTTTCTACTGAAACATATGATGGGCTAGAGAATAGCCCTTTTTATGCGAGCCTCCGTTTTTTACGGGCCAAAGAAATTATGGAATATTACCAACGAAATTTAATTATTGCTGATGTTGATACGGCTTATCACAAAGGCCTTGATAGAATGATTTCTAAATCTTCTGAGGGTGATATTGGCATATTTAAGTCGGACAACATCGTGCCTTGGTACCATAATATGGTGACAGGCATGTTTATTAAATATTCAAAAATGGGTTTGATTTATCTAGATGTTTTTGGAAAATCTTTAGGTTATGCGCTCAAAAAGCCCACATGGTATATTGATCAATCTGTTTGTTTGTCTGTGAACCATTATTTTCAAAAAACATATGGGGATGGGCCGTTACAGTATTTAAGGCAAAAAGATGGTTTTTATGCCCAAGATATTTTTAAGCCTGCCGCCGAAGAGCCTGAAAAAGCAAAATTACGGGTTGGAATAGAAACCCGTGATTACTAGCCATTTTTTATTATGCTGTGTTTCCGCCATCAATAGAGATTGCGGTTCCCGTAATTTGTTTGGCCACATCAGAAGCAAGATAAAGCGCTAAAGCCGCGATTTCTTCTGACTTGGTCACCCGTCCTGTTGGGCTGTCTGCATGGTTTTGAGCCATAGCCAGTTCATAATCCACACCACGCTGGGATGCTTCGTCAATCAACATGGGTGTGTCTACATCTCCAGGGCAAATTGCATTTACATTCACTCCACTTTTTGCCAGTTCAAGGCCTATGGATTTTGTGAGTAAAACCAATCCACCCTTACTGGCACAATAGGCGGCGGCGTCTTTGCCACCCACTAAGCCCCAGTCGGAGGCGATATTGATAATGGAGCCCTTGGTTTTTAATAGGTGTGGAATAGCTTTTCTTGAAAGGAAGAAAGGGGCATCTAGGTTTGTTGCGATTGTATCACGCCACATTTGATCCGTTGTACCTTGTGAATCTTGACGATAAATAATGCCGGCTGAATTGACTAAGGCATCAATGTTACCAAATGTTTGGATGCTATGTTCGACGAGGTTTGAACAATTTTCACTCTCGGTGATATTACCGGTCCATACGGTCGCATGAGGTATTTGATTTGCTGTTGTGTGGCATTTTTCTGCATTGCGTCCTGCAACGACAACATTGTAGCCGTTATTGCCAAATAAAATTGCAATAGCAGCCCCAATTCCAGAACTTGCACCAGTAACAATAACAGTTTTTTGCATGCTTTATTCCTAAAAAAGGATGGTTATGAAGATAACCAGCCACCATCTACATCCACGGTTGTGCCTGTAACAAAATCATTTTGAACAAGGAATGTGATTGCTTGTGCGGCTTCGTCGGCGGTTCCAACCCGTGGGATTAGGTTATCAGCTGTTGCTTTTTCGTAAAAAGCATCGCGTTCAGCCCCTTGTAAGGGAAGCATGCCTGTACTGATCAAGCCCGGTGACATAATGTTAATGCGTTTTGGGGCGATTTCAGCCGCAATAGCACGTACAAATGCTTCTACTGCACCACCAACGGAAGATAGGGCAACTTGACCTGGCTTTGTTTTACGTGCTGGTGCACCACTGACAAGAACGATGGAACCATTATCATTTAGATATTCTGTACCAAGGCGTACAACATTAGTGTAGCCCCATAATTTATCAAATGAAGCTTGGTAGCCGTCCAAATCCATTTCAAGAAATGGACCCATCGCACGTGATCCACCGGTCGCGGCACTGATTAAAATATCAAAAGGTGCGCATTCTTTGAACAAGGCAGATAAGGCGTCACGATCAAGAACATCACATTTTTTAAGGGTGATACCAGAAGGAACCTCTGTAAGTTTTTCAGTGTTTCGTGCTATTGCTATTACTTCTGCACCTAGGGCGGCAAGTTGTTTAGCCGCAGCCAAACCGATACCTGAAGTGCCACCGAATACAATTGCTTTTTTACCTGCGATATCCATTATTTTACTCTCTTTATCATTTAAAATTTCGGGAAGTTATAATATTTTATGACCTCTTAAAGTCGGGCTTCAATATCGTCCCAAAGGATGGCTTCAAGACATACATCATCATAACGGTTGATTTCTTGTAGGCCCGTTGGGGATGTTACGTTTATCTCTGTAAGATAGCCGCCAATAACATCGATTCCAGTGAAAATAAGACCTTGTTCTTTTAGGGTTGGGGCGATGGCTTCACATATTTCATGTTCACGGCTGGTCAGTTGAGATTTAACGGGCTTGCCACCAACATGCATGTTGGAGCGTGCCTCACCCGCTGCCGGCACACGGTTGATCGCTCCCACAGCCTTGCCGTCAGATAGAATGATACGTTTATCACCTTCTCTTACTTCTGGCATGAAACGTTGGATCATAAGTGGTTCACGTGATCCCGCAAAAAACATTTCTAAAAGGGAGGCTAAATTTTCGTCTTCTGGTTTCAGATGGAAAACACCCGCGCCACCATTTCCAAACAACGGCTTCACTATGATGTCTTTATATTCTGCACGAAATGCCCTGATGTCT
>CBFCZA010000114.1:0-8701 GCA_965602285.1 uncultured Curvivirga sp.
TATATCAGGACTGAAGCCCATATTTTCTCCAAGGATTTGCAAGAGAGGCAATCACAAGCAAGCCTTTGGTTCCAATCCTTGCGCGACCAAATCTGTAGCGCCTTTGAATCCATCGAAGATGATTTAGCAGGCCCCTTTTCCGATAGAGACGCAGGACGTTTCGAACGTAAAACTTGGGAACGCCCAGATGGGGAAGTCGCCCATGGTGGTGGCGGAAAAATGTCCGTCATGCGCGGGCGAGTCTTTGAAAAGGTCGGCGTGAATATTTCTAAAGTTCATGGTGTCTTTTCCGAACAATTCAGAAAAGAAATCCCTGGCGCTGACGAATCTAATGGTCATTTCTTTGCCACAGGCGTTTCTCTTGTTGCACATCATCATTCTCCACTTGTTCCTGCTGTGCATATGAACACTCGTTTTATTTGTACATCAAAAAGCTGGTTTGGCGGTGGCGGTGATTTAAACCCCATGTATGAAGTTGAAGAAGACACAGCAGACTTTCATGGAGCCTTTAAGGCCACTTGCGATAAATATGATGATGAATATTATCCAAAGTTCAAAAAATGGTGTGATGAATATTTCATGATCAAACATTGGAATGAACCACGCGGTGTTGGTGGTATTTTTTACGATTACCTTGAAGATGATTGGGCTAATAACTTTGCCTTCACTCAAGATGTAGGTAAAACCTTCCTTGATATTTATCCAAAATTAGTACGTCGCCATATGGATAAAAGTTGGACTGAAGAACAACGCGAATGGCAACTTGTTAAACGCGGAAGATATGCAGAGTTTAATTTAGTTTATGACCGTGGCACACGATTTGGCCTTATGACGGGCGGCAACCCAGAAGCCGTTCTTATGTCTCTTCCCCCTGAAGCTAAGTGGCCTTAGGATAAAGAGTTTCAAAAGCCGGAAGCATTAAACTTTCGGCTTTTCTTTTGCCTTCGTACTCTCTTCTTGAGCCAGCGCTAAGATCATTGCCATCATCAAAAAGAAACTAATCAACCACCATGCGGACCAAATAGAGAAGTTAGACAGACTGCTCACCCAAAATCCGGCAAACATATAAAAGGCAACCATAATCGCCCCTTTATTAACACTTTCCTTCCGTCCAAGTTTCATAATTTCCAAAAGAAAAATCATTAACGCAAGTAGTGTTAAAGCAATTCCGACCACGCCCGTTTCAGAAGCAATCTCCAAAATCCAATTATGTGGATGCGATGGCACATATTCACCCGGCAGCATTATTGTGCGATAAGGGCTACCATCAGAATCTTGCACGATTTTAGGAAATTCCACCCTCATATTAGCGTCTTTAATTCGACTAATGCTATCAATTCCCACTCCCAAAATAGGGTGATCTTTTGCAACGTCATAAACGAATGACCAAATAATTTGCCTATGATGATCTGGTATCGCTAGGGTCTTTTCAGGGACCGGATTTCCTAAAATTTCGATTTTTGGAAGCTTCGCCATCAAGCCAACGAAAGTCATACATCCAACAGTTAAAATCATGGCCAAGGTAGCCTTACGAACTATTTGATTTCTATTTTTTAAATAAGAAAAGAAAATAACACATCCAAACGCAATGATACCTCCAACTAAGGCAGATCTATTCCCTCCGGATTCTGGAACTCCATTTGTGATTAAGCCCGCAATAGAAATTGAAGAAACAGCCATGATTAGCAAATAGCCTCCTCTCTTCTTCCACCCCAAATAAAATGCCAGTGGAATATAGAAAACAGCCAGTGCGGCATCATTCTTAAAAAAGTTATACATTTGGAAATCGCGCCCAATCATTTTGCCAAATTCAATCAACAAGTCAGGGTTAATGTAATGGCAATAAGAAGCAAAAGCTGCCCATAAGCTGTAGAAGGTAAAACTGCTCCAGATAGCGATTGAGGCAAGACCCTTACGATTTCTGCAATATTGATAGAAACAATAAGATATGGCGATAATGAAAATAGTTCGAAATATAATCTGAAAAGATTTATCTGGCTTAATGGAAAAGAAAGATGTGAAAATAAACCAACAAAATAGTATTGATAATATCACGCCAACAGGTGATTTTAATCCGCGTATTACAGAGTTAAACCCATATTCCCTGATAACTCGTGCCATCAAAATAAAAATAGCTGGCAACAAGAATAGCCCCATTGCAACGGGACTAATGGGTGACACTGCGATTGCAATTCCAAACAAGCCGGCCATCCAGTGATCTAGACGATCGGCTTCGATAAAATTGGGTTGTCCATTAAAATTAGCCATTGATACCGTTTTTTCTTGTCTGATTGATTTGAGGCGCACTATATCAAGGGATAAATTTCTGTCCAATCAAAAGGCGCTTCCCATGACGATTCACCCTTCCTATCTGGAACTTGAAAAACGTTTTCGCGACATTGCATTATTAGGAGAGGCGATGTCTGTCCTTCATTGGGACCTTGCGGTAATGATGCCTAATGCGGGTGGTCCAGCGCGCGGTGAACAATTGGCAGCCCTTCGGGTCATGGCACATGAAAAACTTATTGATCCCGCCATTGAAGATTTATTACAAGGCGCAGAAAATGCGAATGCTAAATTATCCGATTGGCAAAATGCCAATATTTACGAGATGCGTCGTAACTATATTCATGCAACAGCAGTTCCATCTGATTTGGTAGAGGCCCATTCCAAGGCCTGTTCAGATTGCGAAGCCATTTGGCGTGAAGCCAAGATAGATTCTGATTTCAAAACCGTCCTTCCAGCACTAGAGAATGTTCTTCGCCTGACCAAAGAGATGGGGCAAGCAAAAGCAGAAAAACTCAATACTAGCCTTTACAACGCCCTATTAGATCAATTTGAACCCGACGCCCGCGCCGAAGACATTGCACCTATTTTTGAGGATTACGCAAAATTTCTTCCTGAATTCCTGCCGCAAGTTATCGAAAAACAAAAACGCGATGGCCCTAAAGTCGAAGCCAAAGGCCCCTTTCCTATTGAAGCACAAAAAAAGCTCACACGCTTATTTGCCGAAACCATTGGATTTGACTTCAACGCCGGACGATTAGATGAAAGCACTCACCCTTTTTCCACGGGACATAGGGGAGATCAGCGTATCACCGTTCGTTATGAGGAAGATACATTTTCCCCCGGCCTCATGGCAGTTTTACATGAATGTGGCCATGCCATGTATGAAAAAGGACTTCCAAAAGAATGGGAAATGCAGCCTGTCGGTGAAAGCCGTGGTATGGCAATCCATGAAAGCCAATCTTTAATTGTGGAAATGCAAGCATGCCGTTCGCGTGAATTCTACGAATATGCGGCACCAATCCTATCTAAAACCTTTGGACAAACAGAAGGTTTTTCTATTGATGAATTACATCGCCAAGCCATTTGGGTTGAGCCCGATTTCATTCGTGTGGACGCCGATGAAGTTACCTATCCTGCACATGTAATTTTAAGGTTCCAACTAGAACAAGCCTTGTTAAATGATGATATGACCCTTTCAGATCTTCCTTCTGCTTGGAATGACGGTATGGAGCGACTGTTAGGCATCACCCCGCCCAATCATAGTCTTGGCTGTATGCAAGACATTCATTGGTATGACGGCGCATGGGGATATTTCCCAACTTACAGCCTTGGTGCCATGTCGGCGGCCCAACTGTTCAAAGCCGCAAACGCACAAGATCCACATATCAAACCCGCCATTTCAAAAGGGAATTTTGGCCCGTTAATGACATGGCTAGGGGAAAATATTCATTCCAAAGCATCGCGTTTTAGCTCCAAAGAATTAATACAACAGGCAACGGGCGAAAGTTTAAATCCGCAAGCTTTTAAAGATCATTTAAAATCTCGCTATTTGTGATATCAGTAAAAGTCACAGATATGCTTGCGATACTAGGGCATGCAGACTAAAAGAATGAGCAACAAAGACATAATTTAACAGTGGCGATATTCCATGAAATATATAAGCACCCGCGGGCAAGCACCTGCCCTTAATTTTGATGACGTACTTCTAACAGGTTTAGCACGCGATGGTGGGCTCTATGTTCCTGAAACATGGCCACAATTCACCGCCGAAGATATTCGTGATATGCGCGGGCTTCCTTATGACGAAATCGCAACGCGGATCATGTATCCTTTTGTAGAAGGTTGCATCCCACGCGATGATTTCGCAAATATGGTCGCAGAAGCCTATGCAGGCTTTAATCATGATGCTGTATTGCCCATGAAACAATTGGATTCCAACAGTTGGATGATGGAACTTTTTAATGGTCCGACCTTAGCCTTTAAAGATGTCGCCCTTCAATTGTTAGGCCGTTTATTTGATTATGTCCTCACCAAACGTGGGGAACGTGTAACGATTGTAGGTGCCACTTCTGGTGATACCGGTTCTGCAGCGATAGAAGCGTGCCGTGATCGTGATTCCATCGATATTTTCATCTTGCATCCACATGAACGCACATCAGAAGTTCAGCGCCGTCAAATGACGACTGTTCTTTCTGAAAATGTATCAAATATTGCACTACGTGGTAGTTTTGATGATTGCCAAGACATTGTGAAGGCCTTGTTCAATGATTTAGCGTTCCGTGATAAATATAATTTATCTGCGGTTAACAGCATCAACTGGGCCCGCATTATGGCGCAGATCGTTTATTATTTCTACGCCGGTATTTCTTTAGGGGCGCCGGATCGGTCCATGACATTCTCTGTACCGACGGGGAATTTTGGAAATATCTTTGCGGCTTATGCTGCGAAACAAATGGGCCTTCCTGTTGATCAACTTATCGCAGGATCCAATAGCAACGACATTCTAACCCGCTTCTTACAAGACAATGATATGTCTATGTTAGACGTTAGCCCAAGTCTGTCCCCATCTATGGACATTCAGGTGTCCAGTAACTTCGAACGTTTATTATTCGATTTACTTGGTCGTGATGGTGCTGCCGTCGAAGAAGCAATGAACACATTCCGTACCACAGGTAAATTACCTTTGGATAAAAACCGGTGGGCAGAGGCTACGCGCTTATTCACAGGGCATCGTTTGTCTGATGAAGAAACCTTAGGCGCGATCAGTGCAATCCATCAATCCACGGGTGAATTGGTTGACCCCCATACGGCTGTTGGCATTATCGCAGGTTGGTCACAACGCAACGATCCTGCCTCACCACTGGTTTGTATGGGAACCGCACATCCTGCTAAATTCCCAGATGCAGTGGAAAAAGCAACAGGTATCCGCCCTCCTTTGCCAGAACATTTGGCTGATTTGTTCGAACGTGAAGAACGTATGATCGTTGTGGATAATTCTGTGCAAGCCATTCAGGCAGAAGTTAAAAAATCTAACCGTGCTGGAGTACCTGTATGAACAACCAAAGCCCAACCACACAAACCACCACACTTCACAATGGGCTTAGGGTAATAACAGATCAAATTGCCTCTGTTGCATCTATCAGTGTTGGGGTTTGGGTTGGAACAGGTGCACGTTCCGAAGAAGCAGCCATTAACGGTGCAGCCCATTATCTAGAACATATGGCGTTTAAAGGCACAACAACCCGTTCTGCCCATGACATCGCCATGGAAGTCGAAGCCGTAGGTGGTAACTTTAACGCCTATACGGCCCGTGAAAATACGGCCTATTTCGTGAAAGTCTTAAAAGATGACCTACCGTTAGCCGTAGATATTCTTGCTGATATATTGCGTAATCCAACGTTTGAACCTGATGAATTAGAACGCGAACGCGGTGTCATCACCCAAGAAATTGGGCAAAGCATGGATACGCCAGATGATATTATTTATGATTACTTTCAAGAAACAGCTTATCCAAACCAACCCATGGGGCGTCCTATATTAGGATCAACACAAACTGTGCGTGATATGAAACGTGATAGTTTGATGGACTTCATGAAGCAGCGATATACTGCACAAAACATGATTTTGGTTGCAACTGGTGCGGTAGATCATGCCCAAATCGTTAAAATGGCAGAAGAAAAATTTGGCTATCTAGATAAAGCAGAGGCCCAAAATTTAACCCCATCGTCATATCAAGGCGGCGTTCATCTTGAAAACCGTGACAGTGAACAGGTTCATTTCAAACTTGGCTTTGAAGGTGTTCAATATGGTGCAGAAAGCCAATTTGCAGCAGCCTTACTTGGCAATCTTTTAGGGGGTGGCATGTCGTCACGCCTTTTCCAAGAAATCAGAGAAAAACGTGGTTTGGTTTATTCTATCTATGCCTATTCACAATCTTTCACAGACAGTGGTTTATTTGGTCTTTATGCGGGAACAGGCCAAGATGAAATTCAAGAATTAATACCTGTACTTTCCGATTGTTTGAATGACAGTCGAAAAAACATCTCTTCTGAAGAACTCAATCGTAGCAAAACCCAGTTAAAAGCTAGTATCTTAATGAGCATGGAATCAACAGATTCTCGCGCGGATCAATTAGGCTCTCAAATGCTCATTTACAATCGTTTCTGGACGATGGATGAATTATCGCGCAAAATAGACGCTGTGACCTTAGAAGAAGTATCTTCTGTTGCAGAACAGATATTCTCTTCTACCCCAACAATGGCGGCAATAGGTCCATTAGACAAACTTGAATCTTATGATCTATTGAGAGCGCGCTTCTAATCGATGACGAAATTGTGGTTAAAACGAGTACCAAACATTCGAATCACAGGCCCCCGCCTTCACATACGCGCGCCTCAAAAGGGTGATATGGATGGTTGGTTAGATATACGCGTACGGAATTTAGATTTCCTACGCCACTGGGAACCGCAACGCCCTGCAAGTTTTCTAACCAAACGCGGTTTTATTAATTATATTGCCGGCCTTCATGCCAATTGGGAATCTGGTCGTGGTGCGGCCTTCTTTATCTTTGATAATGAAACTGATGAAATCATGGGGGGCGTTAGCCTAAACAACATCCGTCGTGGCGTCGTGCAAAATGCCAATGTCGGTTATTGGATAGGCGAAGAATACACCCGAAACGGTCATATGTTCGAAGCCCTAAACCTTTGCTTAAACTATGCGTTCAACGTACATGGCTTACACCGTGTAGAAGCCGCAACGTTGACAGAGAACATCGCAAGCCGTGGTCTTCTAGAGAAAATTGGCTTTAGCGAAGAAGGCCTTGCCCGGGAATATTTATGTATCAATGGCCTGTGGCAGGATCATGTGACCTATGGCATATTAGCAGCAGATCCACGCGCTAATATCTATGAAGGTATGGAAGATGAAGCTTCAACTCTCACACCCATGATCTCTGAATAAAGAAATCGCACATGTCTGATTTATTTTCACAAAACATGAAACTCCTTCGAGATAAAGGACTTACAGAGTTAGCCGCACAGATCAGCAGCCATAGGCCGACGTCGACCTTAACTGGTAAATTAGAAGATGCGTCTTTGAACCTAAAGACCAACACAGGGGATTTGTTCTATCACCCTGACATCTTAACCGCTGCCAGTGAAGAAGTTATAAATTATGCAAAAAACCCTGTACGATATTTCCTCCCCATCAATTTCGAACAGTCACGAAGACCAGCAGACCTACCTGAATGGGATGAAACTGGATTATTCTTAAGTGATAAATTTGTACAGAAACTGGGGAAAGAACTAGGTGCAGGTCGACAATATGAGCCCCCTAACCCTGAAGGTGGCTACATGGTCTCTTTCGGCATTGGTATAGGCGTTCAACTTTCCTTGTATCTTGATCAATTTCCAATCCGTAATTTGGTGTTAGTAGAGCCAAATATGGATATGCTATATCATAGTTTTTCCAGTCTTAATTGGCTTGGGTTCTTTGCTAAGGTAGAGGCCCGCAGCGGTACTATAAGTTTAATCACCAACCAAGATCCAACAATGGCAGGGGCGGAAGCCATTCATGCAATGCGCGGCAAAGATTATAGCTTGGTAGATGGCAGTTATGCGATCCAGCATTATAATTCTGATTTCATGGATGAAGCCCTCAACAGCTTCAAAACCAGCATCACCATTTTACAATATGGCCTTGGCTTCTTAGAAGATGAAGTCATCATGTATGAAAATGCCACCAAAAACCTAAAACAATACCCTTGGCGTGCCCTACCAACAGGCAGCCCGCCCGGGCCGCAACCTGTTCCGGCTTTTATTGTCGGGTCTGGACCCTCTCTAGACAAAGCGATTACAGTCTTGAAAGATAACCGCGAGAAATCCGTTATATTTTCAAGCGGCACCGCAATTAGTGCACTATTGAACAATGGCATTGTTCCAGACTTTCATGCGGAATGTGAAAACACCCCACATACCCCCGAAGTCTTAAAAAAGCTCGGCACAGAGAAATTAAAAGACACCGTTTTAATTGCATGCAATACGGTACCTTCTGAAATTGCTGGCTGGTTTAAAGATGTGGTTTTTTGTACCCGTGACAGTGTAACCCCCACCCGCCTTTTCCATAGCGTCGATGAAAAAGTAAATCTGGCGGCGGCGAATGTAACGTGCCTTTCATCACGTGCAGCCATGGCATTTGGGTTTCAAACCTTATTTTGCGTTGGAACTGATTTTGGGGCCTTAAAACCAGATCAACATCATTCAAAATCGTCTATTTACAACACCACCGATGACCCTTTTTACAAGCGCGGCTTTGATATGCCCAAGATGACCATCGAAGTTCCAGGACAACGCCGTAAAAAAGTTTATACCAATGTGCTTTTTCAATTCGCCCGCCAGTATTTAGAGAAGCT
>CBFCZA010000115.1:0-8653 GCA_965602285.1 uncultured Curvivirga sp.
CTAGCCCTCATGCTCTGCCTACAAATTATCTTAGGGATATCAACCCTTATGCTTGTGGTTCCAATAGGCCTAGCTACCCTACATCAAGCGGGTGCTGCTATTACTTTTGTCCTATCCATTTGGGTGATGAAAGAATTACGTGGTAAGAACACATATTTCTAAGACCTGAAAAATAAGCCCACTTCTAGATGAAGTGGGCTTTTAAATTTTAAGTATAAAGAACCAGTTCTATCTTGGTTTAAAGCCAAGACGTAAATTCCCCCATTGTCGACCATTGACCAAAATGGGGCTTACCAAGTCCTTCATAAGGACATATGTCCCTCCACCCATATCACGTAAATAACTTTGTACTAGGTATGGTGCGGTGTTTGCACCAGCTGCTGCCCCAGTGCGATCTTTAAAGATACGACGATTACGACAATTCCCAGCATTCCATACCGGGTCATTAGGTTTTTGGGGTTTATTATAAACAACATTATGCGTTGGAAGATAACCGTTCATATCAACCGCCGCACAGAAGATTACCTTTTCATCAAAATCCAGAACCGGTTCTTGAATGGCAGGAAGGGTAGAATCTAGGAATGGAATATAGCGTGTCATATGTTGGACAGGGTCGCTATTTTCAACAACTACATAATCCGTATCAAACAGGTCACTAGGGGAGATTTCATTTCGCCCTAATGCTTCTTCAAATTTTTGACCGATTGCTTTTGCTGCTTCAGCCGTCCGACTGATGAAGGGTTGATCCATCACGATGTCAGATTGCACAAAACTCCTAATTTTATTTTGATCTGCCCCGTTGGGTATTGATAAAAGAACACCTTGATCCGTCCTATCTCCAAGGATGATATCAACGTCAAGGTCGGGCAATAAATTCAAACGCCACGGTTGATTTAACAGCCCGTCATAACCATTTCCAACGAGGTATCCACCTTCTGCTGATAAATGCATAATACCAACAGGAACGTTTCTCCCTTTCGGATCAATTAAACCCCTTACTTCAAAAGGAAGATGACTGGCATGTTTATTTCCGACCGTCTCCGATTCAGATAGTGCAACGTCTAGGCGTAATTGAAGTTGTTCAATTAAATTCCGTACTTCTTTGGACTTTAACTGTTGAGAAGAACTGATGCCTTCTACTTTCTCTATTTCTTCGCCAACACGTGATACAGCCTCTGTAACGTTATGTGTACTTTGGGCCGCACGTTGTGCATTCTCTCCAATTTCTTGAACAGCATGAACTTGTTCTTGTACTGTGTGACTAACCTCTGTTGTAAATTCTTCCACTTCACCAATCGCCGAAGAAATATTTCCAATGGCGTCAACAACCTGTTTTGTCACAGTTTGGATTTCTAAAATCTGGGCAGTGATATCTTTTGTTGCAGTTGCTGTTTGGTTGGCAAGGTTTTTTACCTCCCCCGCCACGACAGCAAATCCCTTGCCCGCTTCACCAGCCCGGGCGGCCTCAATAGTCGCATTCAAGGCTAATAAATTTGTCTGACCTGCAATGCCTGCAATCAACTTCACCACATCGCCAATTTTGTCAGATGCTGCGGCTAATTGATCAATGACATTATTTGCTGAATCTGCCTCTCCTGCCGCACCACGTGCGCGTTCTGCCGTTTTTTGGATCTGTTCTCCAACGACACCAATAGACACGTTCATTTCTTCTGTTGCAGCCGCCATAGCTTCCACATTTTGTGATGCTTCGACAGAGTTATTCTGTACCTCAGAAGATAGATTTCTGACGGATTCAATAGCATGATACACGTCTTCTGATGATTCTTCGACCAGCGCACTGGCCTCTTGCACTTGATTAATGGTTCCTTCAAATTCACCACGTATGGCACTTGCCAATGTTGATAAATCCCGTTGCGCGGTAAATGCGGCCATATCCGCCATTTGGCGCCGATCTAAAGTCGGCGCCTGATCTTCAATCCCTGACATTCAACTGTCTCCCTGTTAGAGCTAGTCAAGAGCCCCTTCATCTCATAACTTATTTTTTATTATTTTCATTTTTATTGTGATTCATTTCAGCAGATTTGCCCTGCCTTTACCAGTGTAAAAGGATGGCATTTTATTTAATTTTTCCTTAGCTCCTTAACTAATAATTTTATTAGTATCCCTTAATTAAGATTTCTCCGGCGACTTCGACGCGCTACAAAAGGTATGTTTTCTGCGACCTGTAATAACAACTCCATAAAAGTATCTTTCACGTCCTGAGGAAGGTGGGTAAATTCAATAGATTGATCTGAAAGTATTTTTCTAGCTTCGATTGTAGCAGTTGTTTGATCTGGCATAGTTACAATCCATGCCAAAAGTAATTCCCTTGCAACCTGATCACTATCAGTTATTAAATTCTTGGATGTAAAATGTTGCTTTGTCATAACCTTACCTTTTCGGGGCACCCCGCCCGATGTTAAAAATGAATAAATATACGGCAGGTTTCCTGACTTTTAACTTATGATACAGCCTTCCCAACTTCGATTGATCAAACAAACGTCATCAGTGGTTTCCATATCAATTTCAACATCAAGATGCTGAACAGTTAATCACAGTTGCGGGGGCAGTTTTGGATTTCCCTAAACACATAAACATTCAAGGTCACCAAATTCCCTTTTTCCCAAATGGGCACCGTAGAAAAATTATACACAGACTCTTTAGTCTTCCAATTTCCTATTTACGACAGGTACTAATATGTAAGAGAACATAGATAACAATTTAGTCTAGCAAGCTTGGCTACATTCGCGTATAGACTAATTCAAATTTCTTTTTAGTGAATATGATGAAAATAATAGGCGTAATGAAATGAGTATTTGGGGTAAAATTCTCGGTGGTGTTGGTGGTTTTGCAATAGGTGGTCCTATTGGTGCATTGATGGGTGCTTTTGGCGGTCATATGTTCGACAAAATGCGCGCAGGAGAAACAGACCAAGAAAGCATTCAAGACCATACAAAAAACATTACTTTTACAATTGGAATTATTGTTCTTGGTGCCAAAATGGCAAAGGCCGACGGCCAAGTCACCGATGACGAAGTCGTTGCCTTTAAGCAAGTATTTCATGTACCTGACAATGAAATCAAAAATGTTGCTAAAATTTTTAATCAAGCCCGCAAAGATTCATATGGGTTTGAATCTTATGCAAAACAAATGGCAGATACCTTTAAAAACTCCCCAACAGTGTTGGAAGAAGTACTTTGGTGCTTAACCCATATTGCCAAGGCTGATGGTAAAATCCACCCCGCAGAAATGGATTATTTACATGCTGTTGCCCAAATATTTGGGTTTGATAGCCTAGGATTCGAACGTATCACGGGCTTATGCAACGGTGGTACCGCCGCTGATCCCTATACAATATTAGGCGTCGCTGCTTCTGTTAGTGATCAGGAGTTAAAGTCAGCACATCGCAAACTGGTCATAGAAAACCACCCTGACAAATTGACAGCCCAAGGGATGCCCGAAGAATTCATCGAGATGGCGAACGAAAAACTTGCGACCATCAATGCTGCATATGATGAAATCAAAAGACAACGGGGCATTTAAACGCCCTTTAACAGTAAATAATTTTAACTATTAAAATAAGAGATCTCTTCTATGGCTAAAGGTCCTGAATATCTAGCATTACGAAAAGCCCGTGCTGGACATGGTACACCCCCTGTAATCTTGGATGCGGAATTAAGCATCGCCAAGGGGGATCGCCTTTGCCTAATTGGGCGAAATGGCAGCGGTAAATCAACCTTACTCGCAGCGATCGAAGGTCGCCTTGCATTGGAAAGTGGTGAACGCTACGCCATGCCCGGCTTGAAGCTCGCCACATTACCTCAAGACCCAATAGCACCAGAAAGCGGTACTGTTCTTGAACATGTTGTTGGTGGTGGCGCAGAAGAATATCGTGCAGAATCTTTAATTTATGCTGTTGGTCTAACCCCAGACATGCAGGCCAGCAAACTATCAGGCGGACAAGTTCGTCGTGCTGATTTAGCCCGCGCACTGGCCCAAGATCCAGATTTATTATTGCTAGACGAACCAACCAACCATCTAGACTTACCAGCCATTCAATGGCTTGAAGAGGAATTACGCCAGTTCCGCGGCGCCCTTCTAATTGTCAGCCATGACCGTGCCTTTTTAACAAGAGTTACCAATGGCGTTATTTGGCTGGACCGTGGCGAACTGCGTCGTCTTGATGATGGCTTTGAACGGTTCGATCAGTGGGTTGAAGAAATAGAAGCAGCAGAAGAAGCCGAACGTAACCGTGTTGAAAATTACATAAAACAAGAAGAACGTTATAAGCTTAGAGGCGTCACTGCGCGTAGAAAACGTAATGTCAGACGCCTTGCACGCCTTGATACTTTGCGCCAAGAGAAACGCGACTGGAAGAACAATGCAACGGTTGGCGGTATAAAAACTTTAGCCGCAGGAAACAGTGGCAAGCGGGTTGCAGAATTAACCTCTGTGAATAAATCTTATGGTGACCTTATCATCACTAAAGATTTTTCTACTCGTATATTACGTGGGGATCGTGTTGGTATTCTTGGGCCAAATGGCGCCGGAAAAACCACCCTTGTTAAAATGCTGATCGGGGAAGAACAACCCGACAGTGGCGAAATCAAACTTGGGGCAAACCTTGAAACCTCATGGTTTGATCAACAACGCGCCCAACTTCCCCTTACCAGTACGCCTTGGGATATTATCGGTGAAGGGTCTGATCAAGTGCAACTTGGGGACAGCACACGTCACGTAATGGGCTACCTCAAGGATTTCTTATTCACTGAACAGCAAGCCCGCGGCAAGATTAGTACCCTATCAGGTGGCGAGAAAAACCGCCTTCTTCTTGCTAAAATATTAACTCGCCCCGCAAACCTTCTTGTCCTTGATGAACCTACCAACGATCTGGATATGGAAACACTGGATCTATTAGAAGAAATGCTTGCTGATTATGACGGCACCTTAATTGTCGTTAGTCATGATCGTGACTTCCTTGATCGTGTGGTCACACAAATCATTGCCGTAGAAGGCAACGGACAAATCAAAGAAGTTGCTGGTGGCTACAGTGATTATGCCCGTGAATATGCCGAAGAAAAAGAAGCTAAGCGTGTGAAAGCAGCCCAAACAACAAACTCAAACACGCTAAACAAAGCCAAGAGTAAAACCAAAAAACTGAGCTATAAAGATCAGCGTGATTTAGATTCAGCTCCTGCGAAAGTAGAAACATTAACCACTGTAATCGAAGAGCTAGAAGCCATTTTAGCCACGCCCGACATCTACACGAAAAACTATGATAAATTTCAAAAAGCATCCGATAGCTTAGATGCTAAAAAAGAAGAATTACAAGCAACAGAAGAACGCTGGCTAGAACTAGAAATGATGCAAGAGGAACTTCAAGGGTAAATGCGATACGTCACACCAACCGATTTCACACCAGATAAAGCATGGGATGCCTTAGATATTGCCAATATTGACGGCACGACCATTCGTCTACATTGGACTGACGAACCTTATATCTGGCATATCAATGACGGTCAGGAAGTTTTTGTCGTATTAGATGGTGTGGTTGATATGCATGTGAAAGGTGACCTTGGAAAGGTCACAATTACCCGCATGGAAAAAGGCATGATTGCCCATGCTGTCGAAGGTGTTGAACATGTAGCACACCCCCTCATGCCTAGCCGAATTTTAGTGATAGAAAAAGAAGGCAGCATATAGGTCTATCATGCCTGATATCATCCAGCATCCCTCCCCCAATTTTGGTGATAGAAAAAACCACCTAAGTCCAGATATGCTGGTCATTCATTACACAGATATGCTGTCTGCCCAAGATGCCCTAGAACGTATGTCTGACCCAACAATGGAAGTCAGTGCACATTACCTTATCCATGAAGATGGTATAATCCTTCAACTTGTTGATGAAGAAAAACGTGCTTGGCATGCCGGTGTTAGCTTCTGGGCTGGTGAAAGCGACATCAACAGTTGTTCCATTGGTATAGAACTTTCTAATCCCGGACATAGTAATGGGTTGATCCCTTTCCCTGATCGTCAAATTAATAGTTTGATACAATTGGCCAAAGATATTTGTCAGCGCCATTCCATAAAACCTAATCGTATATTGGGACATTCCGACATTGCACCGGGACGAAAAATAGATCCTGGGCCATTATTCCCATGGGCGTTACTTTCACAAAATGGATTAGGCATTTGGCCTAGCCTTTCTGAAAACAACGCTATAGCACAAAGTAATTTCATGCTTAAAACACTTGCCAAAATTGGCTATGATGTTACATCTGAAAAAGATGCTATTTCCGCATTTCAACTTCACTATCGCCCTACTGATTTTTCAGGCGAAGAAGATCAAGAAACAAGGCAATTGGCCCAAGGCGTGCTGGAACAACATAATTTAATTTAGAAACAACAATAAACATAAATATTGGGGATCATAATGACTGACATTACACTAGAGCAGGCAAAGAAATTAGACGCAGAAGATCCCCTTGCACATTATCGCAATGAATTTGAACTTGCAGAAGGCCTTATCTATCTTGATGGCAATTCCCTAGGCCCCCTTCCAAAACGCACCGCAGATCGTGTCGCCCACGCGGTACATACCCAATGGGGTGCGGACCTTATCACCAGCTGGAACAAACATGGCTGGATGGACATGCCACATAAACTTGGTGATATGATTGCCCCGATCATCGGCGCGGACAAAGGTACTGTTAAAGTTGGCGACAGCACATCTATAAATGTATTTAAGGTTTTATCGGCAGCCATCCAAATGGCGAAAAAGGGCCGTACTAAAATCCTATCTGATACGGCAAACTTCCCGACTGATTTATATATGGCCCAAGGCTTACAAGAACTTCTTGGCAAAGAACGTTGTGAATTAGTTATCGTGGATGAAAATGACATTGAAGATAACATCACCGAAGATATTGCCATTGTTATGTTGACCCAAGTGAACTTTCGTTCCGGTCGCGTATATGACATGAAGAAAGTTACCAAACTTGCACAGGAAAAAGGGGCCTTAATGATTTGGGACCTTTGTCATAGTGCAGGTGCAATCCCTGTTGACCTTAAAGGTGCAGATACTGACTTTGCAATTGGTTGCAGCTATAAATATTTAAATGGTGGCCCCGGTGCCCCCGCATTTGTCTATGTACCTGAACGCCATAAAGACGTTGTTATCCAACCACTTTCAGGTTGGCATGGGCATAAATCCCCTTTCGAATTCACCACGGAATACGTGCCTGCAGAAACACAAAACCGTTTTGTCGTTGGCACACCACCCGTCCTTTCTATGGTTGCCTTAGAAGCAGGATTGGAAATTTGGCAAGATGTGGACATGCAGGTATTGCGCAAAAAGTCACAGGCACTTTGTGATCTATTTATTAACCTCGTGGAAAGCCGCTGTACTGGTCATGGGTTTGATTTGGTAAGCCCACGCGACAAAGATTTACGCGGCAGTCAGGTTTCTTTCGGTCATGCAGATGGATATGCAATCATGCAGGCCTTGATTGCAGATAAAGTGATTGGTGATTTCCGTGCACCAAATATTCTTCGTTTTGGTTTCACACCACTTTATATTGGCTATGAAGATGTTTGGAATGCAGTGGATCGTTTAAAAACCATTATGGATGAAAAACTATATGATCGCCCAGAATATCGTGTTAAATCCGCGGTAACTTAAGATACTCACTTAGCACTAGATTGATGGATTATGAGCAT
This sequence comes from uncultured Curvivirga sp., assembly GCA_965602285.1. Lineage (GTDB taxonomy): Bacteria > Pseudomonadota > Alphaproteobacteria > UBA8366 > Aestuariispiraceae > Curvivirga. The sequence goes on from CBFCZA010000115.1 coordinate 7,720, forward strand.
AACAGTTAGACCATTACAGGCATCAGATAGAGAAGAATGGAACCCTTTATGGCAAGGGTATCTCGCATTCTATGAAACTGAGCTTCCTGATGACATGACGGAACATACATGGTCTCGTTTAATTTCTGACGACCCAGAACTTATGGGCATTGCAGCCTTAGATAAGGAAGGCCACGTCATTGGGATTGCCCATTACTTCTTCCATCAATCCACATGGTCTAAAGGTGGCTATTGTTACTTAGAGGATCTATTTGTAGATCCAAGAATACGTGGTGGCGGCACAGGTGAAGCCTTAGTTAAAACCGTAGAAACCCAAGCTAAACTTAATGGTTGCACGTTGTTATATTGGGTAACGCAGCATGAAAACTTCCGTGCAAGGGGGCTTTATAATCGCCTTGCTGGAAGTTCTACTGCCGTAAAATACGAGATAGACTTATAAACAATATTCTATTATTCAAGATCACGTAACGTTTTGAAAAGCAGCTGATAAAACCCATCTGCGTCAATAGTATCAATCACAGTTACATTCTTTTCTTTTTTACTGATCTGCAATCCATCAGCAATGGTGCGACCAAGACTTGGCCCATCATTTACATCTACATCCATAAATATGGTTTGGCCTGAAAATAATTCAGGCTCCAGCAAATATGCAATGACGCAAGGGTCATGCATCATGCATTCGTCTTGACCATGATCACGGGAAAGCACCAAACGTCTATACGCATCCATCATTCCTGCTAATGCATTTGCGGGTGCTGTATCAATGGCACGAAGTTCCGATAATCTCTCGTCAGTGCAAGGCGTTTGATGAGTTACATCTAAACCTAACATCACCGTAGGGATGCCAGATTGTAAAACAATTTTTGCCGCATGGGGATCTGCATAAACATTGAACTCTGCCGCAGGTGTGCAATTCCCCGGCCCATAAGCAACT
>CBFCZA010000116.1:0-8572 GCA_965602285.1 uncultured Curvivirga sp.
ATGCCATTATTTTTTGGGCAGAAGATAAAGTAAAACGTCGCATGAGTTGGGCAGAGCTTTACCAAGGTGTATCACGTTTATCACAAGCATTACGTGCCATGGGCGTAGAACCCGGCGACCGTGTTGCAGGTTTTGTCCCGAACATGCCCGAAGCTGTTATGGCGATGCTCGCGACAACTGCTATTGGTGCCGTATGGACTTCATGTTCTCCTGATTTTGGTATTAATGGTGTTCTTGATCGTTTTGGACAAACAAAACCGAAAGTATTATTCACCGCGGATGGTTATTTCTATAATGGAAAAGCACATGAAAGCTTAGGACGCGTACGTGAAATATCCGCTGACCTTCCCTCTCTTGAAAAAATCATCATACTTCCACTCATTTCAGATGATCCAATAGAATCTGACATTATGAATGCGGTAACCTTAGATCACTTCATAAGCGATTTTGAGGCCGGTGAAATTGAATATGAATATACAGATTTCAATCATCCCGTATATGTAATGTATTCCAGTGGCACAACGGGTGTCCCAAAATGTATCATCCACAGTGCTGGTGGTGTGCTACTCATGCAGAAGAAAGAACATATGCTGCATTGTGATAGTGGCCCAGACAGCCGTGTCTTCTACTTCACAACATGTGGGTGGATGATGTGGAATTGGTTGGTGATGGCCCTTTCATGTAAATCAACATTGATGCTGTATGATGGATCGCCTTTTGCGCCTGATGCGAATATCCTTTTTGATTTTGCAGAACAAGAAGCAATTACCTTCTTTGGTACAAGTGCCAAATATATTGATGCACTAAACAAAGGTGGATTCGAACCAAAGAAAACACATAACCTAAGCAGTATCCGTTCAATTGGATCTACAGGATCGCCTCTTGTACCTGAAAGCTTTGATTATGTTTATGAAAACATCAAAGAAGACGTTCAACTATCGTCCATGTCCGGTGGCACTGACTTGCTAGCTTGTTTGGTAGGTGGCATTCCAATCAAACCTGTTTACCAAGGAGAGATCCAAGGCAAGATGCTTGGAATGGCTATAGATGTTTTCGATGATGATGGAAAATCTGTCAAAGGCGAAAAAGGCGAGCTTGTCTGCACGAAGCCATTTCCTTCTATGCCATTAGGCTTCTGGGGTGATGAAAGTGGCGAACGCTATCATAACGCTTATTTCGCTGAATTTGATAATATCTGGTGCCAAGGTGACTTTATTGAAATCACTGAAAACGAAGGCATTATGGTTTACGGCCGATCTGATGCGACTTTAAACCCAGGTGGCGTTCGTATTGGGACTGCAGAAATTTATCGCCAAGTAGAAAGTTTCACACAGATCAAAGAAGCAATTGTAATTGGCCAAGATTGGAATGCAGACACACGGGTTATTTTGTTTGTCATCTTAAGCGAAGGCGCAGAGCTATCTGATGATTTAAAACAAGCAATTCGTAGCCATATACGCCAACAATGCACACCACGACATGTGCCCGCAAAAATCATCGCCGTAACAGACATTCCACGAACAAAATCCGGTAAAATTACCGAGTTAGCTGTACGTGATGTAGTTCATGGTCGTTCAGTAAAAAACAAAGAATCACTTGCCAATCCAGAAGCATTAAATCTTTTTGCGAACCTATCTGAACTACAAGAAGAATAATACCGGACTAAATAAAAGTCACAAAAAGGGCTGGTATTTACCAGCCCTTTTTTTATTTAACTATTAATATTGTTTTTCTGGCGGCTTAGGTGGGTTTCTGAAAATCAAACGAAGGCCTTCTGATCCACATTCATAACGAACTTTGTCTGTATCATTCATCAAAGAGGTATTTTCTTCACTAATCCGCGTTTCAGAAAACAAATCGGTTCCTAGACGTTCAGCAATTGCTTCATGAATTTTTTTTCGCGCCCGACTAGATCCCTCTAGCGCATCATCCATAAGGTCCCGATCGTCAGCCAAGATAGTCAAAATAGTATCTGCTAAGTGCGGATGACGTGAACAAACGGACTTAGCCGCCCCTCTATCTTTCATACGCATTGTCGCACGTAACATAGTAGAACCGCCGGTCCCATCAGGCATCATAATTGGCTTGCTTTGTAACCACGCAATCCCTGGATCATAATCTTCACGCACTTCGCCATCAGGACCTAAAATTTCTGAACCACCATCTTGGGCAATATCATCCATAAAGAAAAACATGACGGGAATACTTAAACAAACGGCAATGATAAAACCTAAAATTATGTAATTACTTTTTGAGCTATCTTTTTTAACTGCCATATTAAATATTTATCCCCCCAAGGAATTTCACGTGATAAAATCAATTTTCAATAATACTGCTAAAGCAATAATTTCTTCCACAATCCCATCTATGTTTTATGGGCATTTAAATAACGAATAATTATGTAGCAAATTATTTTAGAGGAAGGAAGCCTAAACAACGCTTATTTTAAGATCATTTAACAGTATTTTTTTCATGTAGCATTTGGATCAAACGCCCTCTTACTCTATAGAACACTTCTTGCCAATCACCCGGGCTCGTCTGCCTTATCAAGAACATACTTGGATACCACAAACTATCTCCACGTATGGTTTGCCAGCGCCAATCTGGTGCAAAGGGTAACAATAGCCATGTTGGCTTATTTAATGCGCCAGATAAATGCCCTACAGCCGTATCCGCAGAAATGACTAAATCCAAACTCTGCATTAGACTAGCTGTATCCGCAAAGTCACGAATATGTGGGGATAGATCCCGCAACATTGGATCAAACATTTGCGCTTCAATATCAGACGATCTCTCGCCCACTTGTAGACTGTAGAATTGAATTTTAGGTAAATCTAAAATCTTTGAAAGCTGCGCAATATCGATCGATCTATTTTGATCATTCTTATGAAGCGTGTCACCAGCCCAAGCAATACCAACCCGCAAGATCGATGAATTCCCTTTATTCAAGATCGGTACGTCATCAGCTGGTGCCTTTAAATAAGGAACCTCCAATGGAATTGTCTCCGCTGTGGTTTCCATCATTTTTGGTAAACTCAACAAGGGGATAACAGCATCAATATCCTCTGGTAATTCTTGATCAGTGTCAAATATTTGAATATTTCTAAACTGTTGACTAGATTTCATTAATCGCGCCAATGAAGGGTCGCAGAGAAACAAGATAGTTTCTGCACGCCCATCAAGCATGGATAGATATCTAGAAAATTGTATTGTATCCCCTAACCCTTTTTCCGAATAAACCAACAGGCTTTGTCCCGTTAAGTTAGCACCCTTCCAAATGGGTATTTCAGGAAATTCAGGAGATAAATTATGAGATTGCCAACGTGATTCAAAACCTGCAAACCCCTCAAGAAATCGGCCTTGCATTAAGTTCAACAAAGCATGATCCCAAGTTAAATCAGACTGATCATAGCCTAAAAGCTCCGCCCTTCGGAAACAGTCTTCGGCATCGCTCAAATGCCCTAGGTCACGATGAACCAAACCTAGATTATAATGTATCTGCGCAGCCCCAGGGTTCAGTTCAATAGCATGTAGATGCGCCTTCGTTGCCTCTTCATATCGCCCAAGGTCACGCAAAGCATTTCCAAGATTAGACCAGCTTGGTCCGTCATCAGATTTAATGGCTAATCCACGGCGCATACAAATGATCGCCGCCTCTAATTTATGACGTCGACGCAATAAAACACCTAAATTCATCCATGCAGAGGGGATATTTTGATGTTCGAGCAATAATGCTTTGTAGTGATTTTCAGCCTCTTCATATGCACCACTTTCATGGGCATCGATAGCCTTGCGCAGCATAATAGAGGCTTCTTCTCTTGATGCAGGTGGGCTGGGCATATGACTAAGACTAGGGCTTACGCTCACGTCAACAGGAGGCATTTCATCTTGAATGCCAAAGATATGTTTTTCTAGGGCAGATCGCCCCGCTGGTGTTTTTGAAACAGTATCTTCTATGTTGCTCATGAAAATAACTTTAACCACCACGGGGCGTTAGGTCGAGAATAAAATCAAACTAAAACAGTAAACAGGCTATTGAAAGATAACCTGTTTTCACTGTTTAAATGATCAGAGCAATTTACGTTCAATAAGAGTTTCTGCTATTTGAACCGTATTCAAAGCTGCACCCTTACGAAGGTTATCAGAAACAACCCAAAGACTTAAACCATTTTCAACGGTAATATCGTCACGGATACGACTAACGTAAACAGCATCTTCGCCTGCACATTCTACTGGTGTCACATAGCCTTCATCTTGACGATAGTCGACAACAACAACACCTGGTGCAGCCTCTAGAAGCTTTCGTGCAGCCACGTGATCTAGTTCATTTTCAAATTCCAAGTTAATAGCTTCAGCATGGCCCACAAAAATTGGCGCACGTACGGCTGTTGCTGATACTTTGATTTTTGGATCAAGAATTTTCTTTGTCTCAACAGACATTTTCCATTCTTCTTTTGTCGACCCGTCATCCATGAATACATCAATATGCGGAATAACGTTAAACGCAATTTGCTTTGTGAAATGCTCTCGTGTTGTTGCATCATTCACATAGATACCACGTGTTTGTGTGAATAATTCATCCATAGCTTCTTTACCACCACCAGACACAGACTGATATGTTGAAACCACAACGCGCTTGATTGTCGCCGCATCATGCAATGGTTTTAATGCCACAAGCATTTGAATTGTTGAACAGTTTGGATTGGCAATGATGCCTTTTTTCTTCCAACCGTCTAGTGCTTCAGGATTTACTTCTGGAATAACCAAAGGCACATCAGGGTCCATACGCCAGAATGATGTGTTATCAATCACAGCCGCTCCAGCAGCAGCAGCTTTTGGTGAATATTTCTCAGAAATAGCGGCCCCAGGAGAAGACAAAACAATATCAGTACCCGTGAAGTCATATTTCGCGAGATCTTGAACCTTAAGAACTTTGTCTTCGCCATATGAAACTTCTGTACCGACTGAGCGTGAAGAGGCAAGTGCCACTACTTCATCAGCAGGGAAATCACGTTCTGCCATTGTTTTGAGAACTTCGCGGCCTACATTGCCCGTAGCCCCAATAACTGCAACTTTATATCCCATTAGTCTGTCTTTCTCTTAAATAATAAATCGTTTTAACATTTCGTTACCCACATACGAAAAAACCGGAGTTCGTAGAACCCCGGTTAGCATATACACGCAACATCCAGAGTTCCGGTTAATTCCGGGTCTTAGTTGTTTTGGTTGTCTTGGTAGATTTCACACGAATAGGCGATAGAGTTGGCGCAGGCATAAATGCCGCCATTAGCACTTCTTTAGCTTTCTCAATCAAGGCAATTAAAACCACAGGAGCAAACATTGTAAGTCTCACTTTTGTTTTCTTTTGCACTGATCATACTGATCAGTTACCTAATTCTCAATCCAGCCCGACTGGCCAAAACTTATGATGTATTTGATAGGGCACCACCCCAGATGAATCAAGGGGGTTTTTATAAAAACGTAACTTTTTACCGGCTTTTTACAAAAAATTGTAATCTTGCTTCAAATTTTGAATAAAACCAGCTCATATAATAAACATATGTTAGGCGACTCGCTTTTGTTCTTTGGCAAAAGGGCTCAAGCCCAGCCATTTTTGCATATCACGGCCAATGGGCAAATCTCCATCCAAAGCCATATGGCCGGCTTCAAGTTCTAACTTCACTGTTGATAGCCCCATCCAAACAGATGTCATCGAACGAAGCGTTGCTGCCACATATAAATCCACATCAAAGCCTGGGTTCACCGAACATAAATCCACAGCGCCATTTCCTTCAACAATCAGCCACCAATATTTCTGAGCCGACGGAATATCAGTATATTTAAACTCTATCACATTCCGTTTTTTAGGCAGTGGGTCCACATCCAAATTCCGCCTCATATCCCACATCAACAAAGATGGATCCAAATTATCAAGCGAAACATCCGAATCAACCCATCGCTGCCCCCACACACCTATGGTCTCTATAACTGAACGTAAGTCCTTGCCTGATTCCGTCAGATGATACTCATACATATTTCGTTCACTAGGTGAAGCAATACGTTCAATAATCCCTGCCTTTTCTAATTCTTTTAATCTTTTAGACAATAATGCTGTCGACATACGGGGTACACCACGGTGCAAATCATTAAATCTAGTTGATCCTGCAATCAATTCTCGTAATAGAACGACAGTCCATCTTGTACATAAGATTTCTGCTGCCATAGCCACGGGACAAAACTGTTTATAACTCGCACTCATTCTAAATCCTTCCCACTCATACCCACCACTTCACTTTCTGAACTAGACTGGCATTTTAGTAAAATATAAAACCATTATATACATAAGGTTCACAAAACACCTAACAATGAGGATATTAAAATGGCGGCGACCCTATATGAAAGACTTGGAGAGACTGATGGTATCACTGCAATTGTGAATGACTTGATTGACAATCATTTCAGCAACCCTGAAGTTTCCCCACGATTTGCACAGGCTAATCCAGATGTATTAAAGAAAGGTGCAGCCGAATTTTTTATCTCTGGATCAGGTGGGCCAAATATTTACAAAGGCAAAGATATGATCGGTGTCCATAAGGGCATGAATATCAATGGTGATGAATTTATGGCTGTTTTAGATGATGCCATGAATGCCATGGAAAGTAATAATGTAGGGCAACGCGAACGTGAAGAAGTGATGTATATACTTCTATCTTTGCGCAAAGAAGTAATGTCTCAATAATTTTAATAAAAAAAAGAGGAGCCATAGGCTCCTCTTCATTCAATTGTTTATATGCCTAGCTCTTAGCTACGCAAGCTCCCACCTGTGGCTTTTGCGACCATAGCGATGACTTTTTGGCTTACTGCCTCAATCTCATCATCGGTTAATGTCTTATCTGTTGGTTGCAAAGTAACTGCAATGGCGATTGATTTCTCATCCCCCATATCTTCACTTTTATACACATCAAAAACATTCACAGCGCTGATTAACTTTTTATCCGCACCCGTAGCTGCGCGTACGATTTTTTCAACAGACACATCATCTTTCACAGTGAATGCAAAATCACGGTTCACAGATTGAAGGCTAGATGCCTTAAGAAGGCTACGTGCTTTGCCACCCTTTTTCTTTGGTGTCGGAATATTATCCATGAACACTTCAAAGGCAACAACGCGTCCCTTAATTCCAAGTGCTTTTGTCACAGTTGGATGAACTTCGCCAAACCAAGCAAGCACTTGCTTGCCCATGCATAACCCGCCAGAACGCCCTGGATGATACCAAGATGGGGCGTTGGTTGTCACTTGTAGACTTTTAACTGGTGCCCCACAATTTTCGAGCGTTGCTATTGCATCCGCCTTTGCATCAAATGCATCAACACCCCGTGGAGATAGATCCCAATGACGTGGCCCCGTTTTACCCGCACGCACGCCAGCGGCCACCATATCCTGACCTGTAGGCGTCGGATCACGATAAGCAGGCCCAACTTCGAACAAGGCAACATCACTATACCCACGATCCGTATTACGCGCCGCAGCAGAAATCAAATTGCCAAGAATGCTTGGGCGCATGGCGTTAAGGTCACTAGAAATGGGGTTCGCAACCATCAAATTTTGTGGCACGCTGCCAAATAATTTAGCATCTTTATCTGACATGAAGGACCAAGTAACAGCTTCAAACATACCGCGACCTGCCAAGATTTTCTTAGCGAAGGCAACGCGACGTTGTTTCAAGGATATTGCAAGTTCCGGTAATGCACTATCGCGTTCAAGAGGAATTGCAGGAATATTATCAAAACCATGAATGCGTAAAACTTCTTCTACTAAACAATGTTCACCTTCGATGTCAGGACGGTAGCTTGGAATATCAACAGTGATAACATCACCAGAAACTGAAGTGCCAAATCCAAGACGGGTCAAAATAGCGTCTGCATCAGCAACAGACAAATCAACACCACCATGAGATTTCAAACGAGACACACGCAAACTTGTTTGGCGTTTCCAATCAGGGACAGCACCAGCAGCGCTAATATGTGAAGCTTCACCACCGCATAATTCCATGATCAGACGTGTACCAACATTCACCCCCCAATCCGCAGAAAGTGGATCAACACCACGTTCAAAACGATAACGTGCGTCTGATTCGATACCCAATTTACGGCCTGTTTCCGCAGTACGGATAGGATCAAATAGGGCAGCTTCTAAAAATACATTGGTTGTATTTTCATCGCAACCAGACACAGCACCACCCATGATACCACCAATGGCTTCGGGGCCATTTTCATCACGGATGACAACCATTCCATCTTGTAGATCATATTCTTTATCATCAAGGGCAAGGATACTTTCACCTTCTTTAGCGAAAGACATTATAACTTTATCGCCTTTAACTTTATCCGCATCAAATACATGCAACGGCCGACCAAGATCATAAGTCACATAGTTTGTGATATCTACCAAAGCAGAAATCGGACGTAACCCAATCGCAAGTAAACGGTCCTGCATCCATTTCGGACTTGATGCATTCTTTACACCTTTGACGTAACAGCCAGCGGTATAAGGAACCATATCGCCAATATCT
>CBFCZA010000117.1:0-8551 GCA_965602285.1 uncultured Curvivirga sp.
TTCTACATAACACAAGACGGTAATGCCATCGAGGGAAAGCCTGTGAATAAAAATCCACGTAGCCATTCCGCTGCTAGCCACGCAAAACCCCAAGCCGCTATTTTTAAAACAGGTGTTTTAAAACCTTGTATCACCAAAGCCAGCAACCCTGTAAATAACCCTAAACAGGCTGGTAACCCTAATGCTGCAAAAGGTACCAACCACCATAAGTCTAGTGAAAAAACAAGAAGCGCATGGCTTACCCAATAAAGGCTAAAGGCAAAATAGCTGAACCCCACCATCCAACCAGTCCAAAAGGATTGTTTCTTTGTTGGCGCAGCCGCCACAAGCCATGCAGACAAAGGGAAGCCCACAATTAAGGCGGGATACAAATAAACAGGGGGCAAAGCCAAGGTCATGAAACAACCAGAAACCATAGCCAAAAGCAGGCGTTTTTTAGATGAATAAACGGGTAAGTTTTTTAATTGATGAAGAAGTTGTGCCCTTAAATTTGGCATAGAAGAATTATCCTTCTTCCTTATTTTGTAACGTATCCAAACCTCGTACCCGCATTTTTTTAATACGGCGTGGATCAGCATCAGTAACTTCAAACTCAAGCCCTGATTCTGGATGCTTAATCAACTCGCCGCGTGTAGGAATTCTACCAACCAAATGGAATATAAATCCACCCATCGTATCAATATCTTCTTCACGTTCTTCTTCAGATAAAACGGGGCCAAAACTATCTTCGAATTCTTCAATTTCAAAACGGGCATCAACACGATAACTTCCGTCTGGCATCAAGGTTAATTGCGGTTTTGCATCATCATCATGTTCATCGATAATTTCGCCGACAATTTCCTCTACCAAATCTTCAATCGTTATTAATCCATCCACACCACCATACTCATCAACCACAAGGGCCATATGGCGACGGCTTTCTCGCATTTGAACCAAAAGATCCAACACACGCATCGAAGGTGCAACAAACAAAACTTCTCTGCGAATAGATGATAAGGTAAAGGCACTATTTAAATCGCCTGAAATTGTGCGTTCCTTCATTGCACGAAGCACATCTTTGATATGAACCATACCAATAACGTGATCTGGAGTATCATGGAAAATAGGATATCTGGAATGAGGCATCTCAACCATGACCGTAATTACATCCATCAAAGGAGTGGTATCTTCTATACTGGCAATATCAGCACGCGGTACCATTACATCTTCTGCGGTAGAATCCCCTGCCTTAATGATATTCTCAAGAATTTGACGGGCATCTTCACCAAATATGGCATCAGAGCCGTCCAAATCCTCAATTTCCTCAAGGATTTCTTCGAAAGTATCGCGAAGCTGAGAATCTGTATTCCGGTTGAAAAGAGAGCGAATTGCGCCCCGAACACCTGCTTTTTTAGGAAGTCCCGCTGTTTGATTTCCTGTTTGATTTAAAGAGTCCGAAGAACCCGTATCCTCTATGTCTGAGGCCATATCGTTTGCCATTTTCTTTCTATTCATCTGGTGCCGTAGCACCTTCTATATAAGGGTCTTCTATACCAAATACTGCTAAATATGAGGCTTCCAATGCTTCCATTTCAGTAGCTTCATCTTCTTCTATATGGTCATAGCCTAGTAGATGTAGAACCCCATGCATAACTAAATGTGTTAAATGATGATTAAATTCTTTATTTTGCTGATTGGATTCATCAATCACCGTCTCTAGTGCCAATACGATATCACCCAGCAAACGTGGCATATTTTTCATTTCTTCTTCTATCGCTGGGTCAGTCATATCAAAGAAGAAGCCATCCCCTTCTTCTGCTGCGAACGACAAAACATTTGTCGGCTTATCTTTTCCACGCCATTCATTATTTAAAGATTGAACCTGATCATTGTCACTTAAAGTGATAGATAATTCGCCTTCTCGGCCCATTTTAGAACCTTCAGCAACATGCGTCCAAACATAATGAGCCGCATTGCTGATCACTTCTGCTGCTGTATCAGGCCACCCATCTGCATTTGTTAATATATCTATGTTACATTCAGCCATCATCATTTCATTCAACATCCACTTTTTTCGTCATCAATGGGCTTAATCATCAAAGGGTGGGTGATCAATACGAAGGCGATTATCATATGCCTTGACGATTTTTGAAACCAATGGATGGCGCACCACATCTTCTTCAGTGAAGCGTATTGTTGCAATGCCATCAATGCCTTGTAAAGTTTCCGCAGCATCGCGTAAACCAGATTTATGACCGCGCGGCAAATCAACCTGAGACAAATCGCCCGTTACCACCATCCGGCTACCTTCTCCAAGGCGGGTTAGAAACATCTTCATTTGAACAGGTGTTGCATTTTGCCCCTCATCCAACAAGACGAAGGCATGCTTCAAAGTACGTCCCCGCATAAACGCAAGTGGCGCAATTTCAATAATACCTGTTTCTATTTTCCGGTTCACCAAATCGCCGGGTAAGGTATCATAAAGTGCATCGTAAATTGGGCGCATATAAGGGTCGACTTTTTCTTTCATATCCCCCGGCAAGAAACCAAGGTTTTCACCTGCTTCAACCGCAGGGCGGGAAAGGATAATTTTATCCACTTTTCCCGACATAAGCATGGAAACTGCCTTGCACACAGCAATATAAGTCTTACCGGTTCCCGCAGGCCCAAGCCCAAAAGTCAGATCATTATGCGCCATTGCATCAATATATTCTGCTTGTGTCGGGGTACGCGCTGTTAACTGTGTTTTTGGCGTACGGATCATGGCTTCATGTTCGCCAAACAAGTTCTTTGGTTGGTGGTTCATTTTAATGGCTGCGGCCACATCTGCCTTTTCAATAGGTTGACCAGATTCAACGCGTTTATAAAGAGTTTCAAGGGCAGAAACCGCAACCTCTATCGCATCATCAGGGCCGGAAATCGCTAATTGATTACCCCTATTCACCAAAGAAATACCCAATGATTTTTCAAGTTGAACCAAGTTTTTGTCATGCTCACCAAATAAGGCGGATAACAACTGATTGTCTTCAAATTCTAAATATTCTGCAACGGGTGCATCTTGTGCTGGTGAATGCGTCTTGGTCAAGCGATAGCCCTTTCCTCTTGTGAATGATCTTCAAACGATGTTACAGCCTCACCAAAGAGACTAAAACCATGTAATTTATTGATTTTACAATCTACAATCTGTCCAATCAAGCGTTCAGGTGCCTGTATATGAATAGGTTGTAAATAGGGAGAGCGACCCATCAGTTGGCCTTCTTGCTTTCCCGGTTTTTCAAAAAGAACAGGGATGGTTTTCCCAACCATAGAAGCATTGAACCCATCTAACTGAGCTTGAAGTAACTGTTGAAGACCCGCAAGGCGTTCATCTTTAATGGATTCAATCACCTGTACTTCCGAAGCAGCCGCAGGGGTTCCTGGACGTTCAGAATATTTAAAGGAATAAGCCCCAGCACCAAAACCAACTTCATTTACCATGCGGATCGTGTCGGCATGATCTTGTGCTGTTTCCCCCGGAAAACCAACAATAAAGTCAGATGACAAAGCCAGATCAGGGCGCGCCTTAAACAATTTCTCCACTAAGATCATATAATCTTTTGCAGTATGCTTACGGTTCATCGCCGCCAACATATTATCAGAGCCCGATTGAACTGGTAAATGCAAATAAGGCATCAATTGTGGTAATTCACCGTGGGCAGCAATCAAATCATCATCCATGTCGCGTGGATGGCTTGTTGTGTAACGAATACGATCAAGACCCGGAACTCTATCCGCTAACTCGCGAACCAAACGGCCTAAACCCCATTCTTTTCCGTCCATGCCAAGGCCATGATAAGCATTCACATTTTGACCTAACAATGTAATTTCGCGCGCACCGGTTGATACCAACCCTTTTGCTTCTTCAATGATAGAAGCCACCGCACGAGAAGATTCAGCCCCGCGTGTATATGGTACAACACAAAATGTGCAAAATTTGTCACAGCCTTCTTGAATGGTCAAAAAGGCTGATACACCATTATTGCGTGCCTCTGTAGGCAAATGATCAAATTTATCTTCTGGTGGAAAATCCGTATCCAACACCTTTTGACCAGCTGCCCGAGTGGCTTTCGCCACCATTTCTGGTAATCGATGATAGGTTTGTGGGCCAAAAACCATATCCACTTCTTTAGCCCGCGTCATGATTTCTTCGCCTTCAGCCTGCGCCACACATCCCGCAACAGCCAATAACATACGCCCACCAGCCTCAGCTTTCCTTTGTTGATGGGGGCGAACACGACCAATATCTGAATAAACTTTTTCTGATGCTTTTTCACGGATATGACAGGTGTTTAATATCACCATATCTGCACCATCCATTTTATCAGCTAACGAATAACCAACAGGCGCCAATACTTCTGCCATACGTTGACTGTCATAAACATTCATTTGGCATCCGTAAGTCTTAATGAAAAGCTTTTTGGTGGGTTTTGTTTTCATATCTGTTGTTTGCTCTGTGGTCATGACTGCAATTCCTTAGGCCTTCTGAAGTTTGCCTGACAAACCCCATATCCAAAATTCTTCATATCAGCAGCACTGAAAACCGTAGTATTGGGAGCCTGAAACCTTCCTTCAAAACACTCATGATTTACCTGTCCCAATCGTGAGGGCAAATTAAACACATGAATGGCTTTTGAAATCAGGGGCAAGCGGCTCAATCGGTACGCTAATATTCTCTGTATAATCCGGCCTTTGCCATACGGCCTTTTCGGGGGAAAAGTCAAACAAAGACTGCGCCCTAAGCCTAATATATACCTATGAAATAGCGGTTTCAGCTTCGCCTCCTAAAGAAATAATCAGTAACACTAGAGAAAATAATACAATAAATCAGTAAGATAGTATGTATTTTTGCCCGTATTTGCAGATATGCAACAACCTAATTGGAATAATACCACCTATTTCAAAAATTGAACAATATAAAGGCACTCAAGGTAAATTACATAGTCTTTCTTTTTCTCTCTAGTTCCCTAATCTTATCGCATGTAATGTTTAGAATAACGTTCTGCAATTGATTGTATTTCTATAAGGATACAAATATCAACGGTACCAAACTGTGAATCAATAACGGCTCCATCCCCAATAACAGCCCCTGTTCTAAGGTACCCTTTAATTAAGGGTGGCGTGTTTTTTATGGCTCTTTTCACATCTAAATCCCTAGTATTCATCCAATTTAAAGGTATAAATTGATTTTCTAAGGCCTTTGGGCGAATAGCCGAACGTGCCAAATGATGATGATAAAGATATGAAAATGTTTCATGATATTTATCTATTTTAACACCGGGAAAACTAGCACATCCAAACATAAAATCTATGTTATAATTTTGAATATAAGCTGCCAAACCATGCCATAAAATATCCATCACTTTTTTTGTTCGATAGTCTTTATGAACACAAGAACGTCCTAATTCTAATAGATTATTACCAGTTGTTTGTAATCCCCCAATATCAAATTCGTGGGATGTATAAAAACCACCAAGTTTGTCAGCTGCCTCTTGGCGCAACAATCGATAGGTCCCAACAACCTGCCGGCCATCATCGGCCCCATGATCAATCACCAACAAATGGTCTGCGGTTGTATCAAATAAATCTTGGTCTAAACGTAATATCTTTTGAAAGTTGGAAGACTGTGCATTTCCTTCTTCATAAAAAACCTCATAGCGCAGCTGTTGTGCTGCTAAAATCAATTCCGGATCATCAGAAAGGCAAACTTCTAAATCGCCAATACGTATGGATTCTATTGCTGGAAGCCCGCCAACCAATGGCTTGGTCATGCTATATTGATATTGATTTTCGCTCACTGCCATGACACTTCCCTTTCCTCAAATGGAAAACTAGCCGCTGCATAAATAGGCTTTATTAGGAGGGAAAAATAAATCTGCAAATATTACTTTTTTTCTTCACGCGATAAAGGAACGCCATAAAGTTCAAGGCGATGATCTACCAATTTAAATCCTAATTGACGGGCGACTTCTTCTTGAATTTTTTCAATGGCTTCATTATGGAATTCAATAACCTGACCCGTTTCAACATTAATTAAATGATCATGGTGATCCTCAGATACTTCCTCATAGCGCGCACGACCATCCCCAAATTCATGTTTGGTTAGAATGCCTGCTTCTTCCAATAAACGAACCGTACGATAGACCGTTGCAATAGAGATGCGATCATCTATTTCAGTGGCACGTTGATATAATAATTCAACATCTGGATGATCAACAGATTCTGACAAGACACGTGCAATCACTCGACGTTGCTCCGTCATCTTTAGGCCTTTTTCCGCGCAAAGCTTCTCTATTTTTTCTGGGTCAGCTACGCTATTCACTTCAGCCATCTTAAACACTCATCTTTATTGATATTGATTGTTATTCGCTTCTAAGACTAACGTTTGTTCTAATAAAATCAAGATCAAACAAGTCCCTAAACACCATTAGTTTAGAATTAATCTAACGTGTACCAAGGCCAATTTTTTTCGCCAATTTTGACCGCTGCTTCGCATAATTCGGTGCTACCATTGGGTAGTCAGAAGGTAGGCCCCAACGTTCTTTATATTCTTCTGGGGTCATATCATATGATGTTTTTAGATGTCGCTTTAACATCTTCAACTTCTTACCATCTTCAAGGCAGATAATGTAATCGGGGGTTATTGATTTTTTGATCGGGACCGCAGGGATAGGTTGATCGCTTTCATCAACAGCAGGGTTATGACTGACATTAGCCAAGGTCGAATACACTTGTTCAATTAAGGCAGGTAATTCTGTCGCGCTAACAGAATTATTCGACACATGTGCCGCCACAATTTCTGAAGTCAGCCCTAAAAGGTTATCAGACATATCAACTTTTTCTGTGGTTTCCGTCATTTTCTTCCAACCAATGAATAGTAATTACAGTTCTATGCTGACTATATATAAGTTATTTATTTGGGAAATCTAGTTTAATTTCTTGGAAAAGCTAAATAATGGCTATTTTATACTTAATTTATTAATTTTTTATTAGTAGCACAAGTTAGATTAACTTTTAAAATCTTTTACTAAATTATAAGCATCGATACGCCCACCACCAGCCCGGCGGTAATATTTTTTTCGAATAGATAACTCTACATAGCCTAGTTTGTCATATAATCCTTGTGCTGCAACGTTATCTGCAGCCACTTCAAGAAACATTTTCTCTGCCCCCATATTGATAGCTTGTTGATGGGACAATGACATCAAACCTAAGGCTACACCTTTGCCTTGATGTTCAGGGCCCACCGCAATGGTTAAGATTTCAGCGTCCTCAAATAGGCTTCGAGCCAACACAAAACCAACAGGCCTAAGCCCACCATCCAATTTTATATCTGCCATAAATCCATAACCACCTTTCATAGAAAAAAGGTCCAAGAGAGCGGCTTCTCCCCATGGCTCATCAAAGGCTTGCTCATAAATCTTTGCCGCCGTTTTTAAATCTGTCTTTTTTAAAGGCCGATAGGTTATCATTATGTATTATCTGGTGATTTAATCGTAGTAGAGCCTGCCGGTCTGAATAAGAATTTTGGTTTTGGGGGAATAGCATCCGGCGGACGTAAATAAAGGGGAGCAGGTGAAACCATGAAAGCTTCTACCCCTTCATGTTTCAATTTTTCCAGTGCAACACGACCAAAAACCCCCGCATTTGGTTGACTATTTCCGCTCCCCCAAATTATTTCCAGATTTGCCTCTTCGCAGGTTTGGCCAAATCTATCTGCACCATCACCACATAGATAAACAGGTCCACCATTGTTCAGGTCCTGACATTTTTTCAAGATATCCAATGGCAATAATGCTTCAGGTTTAGACAGAGCCATCCCTTTCACATTAAAAAGCTGAACATATAAATCTTGGCGCTTGGTTTCGATGATAACAGCCACTAAAGAGCCGGTGAATCTTGTTAAATCTTGACCCGCCAGCAAGGCTTCCATTGTTGAAACACCGATGAGCGGCTTTTTCAAAGCTAAGGCTAACCCACGAGCTGCGGACAAACAAATGCGAATGCCAGTAAAAGCCCCAGGGCCCAAGGTTACAGATAGAGCCTCAATATCACTGATGGATTTGTTAGACTCTTTTATTACTTGTGACACAATCGGCATCAGGTTTTCTGATTGCCCACGGCTCATAGCTTCAAATTTCTGGGAAAGAATTTGATCATCATCCCATATTGCTGCCGAGCAAGAGGCGCATGCACTGTCCAAAGCCAATAACAAAGTCACACAGGTTAATCCTTATATTTTGAATAGGCCTCTATATTGCAAAATTTATCAAAAGATACAAGTAAACTGCCATGCACTTGATTTAATATTGATAAATGTTCTAAAGTCAGCCAAATATTTTATGATTTTATTTATATCTGCTATCAATGACGAGAAGTTTCGGAGCCCATTTATGCGCATTACACATTTTATTTCTGCTTTTTGCGGTTTTCTCCTTTATGGGTTAGTGCCGGCAATTTCTATGGAAAATTCAGCAGTTGCCGTCATGTATCATCGCTTTGGTGAAAATGAGTATCCCAGTACAAACATTCGAAT
>CBFCZA010000118.1:0-8547 GCA_965602285.1 uncultured Curvivirga sp.
ACAATAGAGACCTTTTATGTGGTTTAGCCCGAATCGCTTCTTTTGACCAGAGCTTCTTACATCTAGGCATTCATTAACGAAGCCTAGGCCTAAGAAGGGCCCGATATTAACGGTGGTCCGCACCCACAGCTTGCATCACATTTTCAAACCCATCATGCCCTAAACATTCAGAAAGCTCTCTTTTAATACGAGGGATCAAGCTTGGTCCTTGGTAAACAAGGGCTGAATATAATTGAACGAGAGAGGCACCGGCACGGATTTTTTTATAGGCATCTTTTCCACTTGCAACACCACCCACACCAATGAGCGGTATTTTTCCATCGACCCGCTGATACACATCCGCCAATACTGCCGTGGACATTTCGAACAAAGGCGCCCCACTTAAACCGCCCATTTCTTTGGCTGTATCTTGATGGTGCAAAGTTTCAGGACGTGCGATAGTCGTGTTTGAGATGATCAAACCATCAATATTCATTTCCAAAGCAAGGGAAGAAATATCATCCAAATCATCACTGTTTAAATCAGGGGCAATTTTAACCAATAATGGTGGCTTACGTTTATCCCCCATGGCTTTATCACGCGCAGCCAAAGTCACGGTCACAAGGTTAGCCAGTTCTGCTTTATCTTGCAGTGCCCGTAGCCCCGGTGTGTTAGGAGAAGACACATTAATCACTAAATAATCAGCAAAAGGGGAGAGCTTTTCGGCCCCTAATGCATAATCTGATGCGGCATCTTCCGTTGTTTTATTCTTTCCTAAGTTCACCCCAACAATTCCTCGGCCATGGCGATGCGCAAGATTCTTTGCCGCAACAGCCATACCTTTGTTGTTGAAACCTAACCGGTTAATAACGCCACCATCTTTTGGAAGACGGAAAATGCGTGGTTTAGGATTTCCTTCTTGGCCCTTCGGGGTGATAGATCCGATTTCCACAAAACCAAGACCTGTGTCCAGCATAGGGTCAGCAACTTCTGCATTCTTATCAAACCCTGCAGATAGGCCTATGGGGTTTGGAAAGGTTAAATCCCAAACTTTTGTTACCAAACGTCCATCTTCATCACCAAAAGCTTTTGGTCCAAGTCCCATTTTCAAGCTGGCTAAGGTGATGTTATGGGCGCGCTCAGGGTCAAGGCAGCGTAGAAAAGGCAGTGCAAGGTCAGCCAAAACAGACATGGAGAAATCCTTAATTTTATAAACGATCAATCTTCAAATGGTGGAAAAATATGAAGTCCTTCATCATCTAGGGACAATGGATGGGCATTGATCACAGCATCCATTGGAACTTCCCCATATATATGCGGAAACAAAGCACCACCGCGAGATTCTTCCCACTTCAGTTCATCTCCTAACATTTCATCATCCACTGCGAGTAAAACCAAATTTGGTTGGCCCGCCTTATGGACTGCCGCTGATTTCACAATTTGCTGCGCATTGGAAAAATGTAAGAAACCATCGCCCAAATCTTCAGGGCGCCCTTTATAGGCGCCTTCTTCTGCTTGTTCGATCCAACAATCTTTATCTGCTAAATGATATATAATAGTCATGATATAAACCTTGTTCATTAAATTATAATACTGGGGCGGTTTGTAACCTGCCAAGCCAAAGGAAGCAAAGGAAAATCTTATAATTTAGCGCAAAGTAACTTCACCATTTCTTCGGCTGGTATTTCCTGACACCCACTATTGTTTTGCCCAGACCAAAGAGAAGAATAATCGCTTATCCCTTGTTTTTCAGCAGCAGCCTTTAATGGCCCTATAGCACCTCCAGCAAGCGGGAATGTTGGCGCCTTATCACTTATAGGTCCAAGTTCCCGAATGATTTTATTCACAATTCCACGGGCTGGTCGACCAGAAAATACGTTGGTCAGGGCCGTATGTTGCGCCCCCTCACCTTTCAAAGCGTCCCTATGAAGCTTCGTGGTTTTTGTTTCATTGCATAGAAGAAAGCTTGTCCCAACCTGTACGGCAGAAGCACCCATTTCCATCAACATCTTCACACCATCAGCATCAGCAATACCACCTGCCGCGATCACAGGAATATCAACGGCGGCCTCAATTTGTGGAAGAAGAGAGAATACACCCATTTGGACAGTTAAATCATGGGACAAAAAATGCCCGCGATGCCCACCAGCTTCTAGGCCTTGCGCGATAACACCGTCGGCCCCATTATTTTGCAGCCAAACAGCTTCTTCCACTGTGGTGGCAGAAGAAAGGACAAAGGCACCAAAGCTTTTGACCCGTGCTAATAATTCAGGGCGAGGAAGGCCAAAATGAAAACTCACAACAGCAGGCTTAAACTCATCAAGAACATTCGCCATTTCATGATTAAAAGGCGCCCGCCCTGCGCCTGCAGGAATATCCTCCACATCCATACCCAAATCTTGATAATAGGCAGATAAAGTTGCACGCCAGCCCTGCTCTTTCCTCTCATCATTTTCCGGTGACACATGGGCAAAGAAATTCACATTTAAAGGCTTATCCGTCGCCGCAGTAATTGTGGCAAGCTCTTGACGTAGCGCTTCAACCGATAACATTGCACATGGCAATGACCCAAGCCCACCAGCTTCACAAACAGCAATGGCCAATTCACTACCCTGCACCCCCGCCATTGGGGATTGAATAAGAGGATATTTCATCTCATCAAAAATTTGTATCATCGCTATTCCCTCAGATTTTTTATCTGTCCCATAATCTACGCACAAAACAACCATACGTCATTGAAAAAGCGCTCTAATCCTTCCATACTATTAAAAGATGCAAAACTTAGGATATGTTCATGCGTTTGTTAAAGCTTCTTATCATACTTACGGCCCTTTTAGAGTAGGCCTAAATTAGGATATGAAGATCGAGCCAAGTCATGATGTATCTTCAGTTATTTTTACAGAATGCATCGCAGCCATCATTACTGATTCTTCCACATTTTGATGCCTTTTTCTGCACCACGCGAAACGATATAACCGCCAATGCCGATTTTAAGAAGCTCCCATAAATGATCCGGCATGGTCACGGCAGGCACCCCAAATATAGGCGAAATGATATGAGTATGAGCGACGATATAGCCGAACAAGACCATCAGCATGGGGCGTCAGTTACGTTGTAGCCAGCTCTCCCCATTTGCTTCTGCAAGTACCACAGAAGCTGCAGCCTTCTCGATCTCCGCACTATGAGATAAAAGGGCAGCAATGGCTTCTTGCCCATGCAGTTTTTCCCCGCGGGCCTCGCCCCAAATGGTGCGCGCCATAATATCGACTGCCTCAAGATCAATCGCATTAATTTTAGTTTTTTTCACTTTTTGTTCTTTGATTTTTTTCTTTAAAGTCACTGTCCTGCTCCTTCGTTTTGGGTGCTGCTTAATTTTGCTTCGATGCGTAAAAGATGGCCGGTTAATCTACGTTCCACATCTTTCAAATAAGAAATAGTGACATAGCTTTTTGCGACTTCTAATTTATAAGCCGCCAAACTTTCTCTTGTCTGCGCAAGGGAATGGGTAAAACGTTGATCAAGTTCGTTCAGACTTTCTTCCACATCATCACGAGTGCGCCAATTCATCCAGAAAAGAGCTGCAAGGACCGGTAATTCCACGGCCGTGATCCACCAGATTATATCCAAACTATTCGTTGTAATTTCCATTATATTTCCTTTCTCAAAAGCTCTCTAACTAAGCCTTCATTAGATATTAAAATTTGTATCTGCCTGATGTTGAAGACCACTGCCTTGCCAAGATTTTTGGTTAAGGCCCTTCTTTGCACCTCTCGTGCGTGAGGAAGATTGTTCGAAAGCCCCACGCCAAAGGCGAACCGGTTCGCTTAACAAACATCCCGCCACCGCATCCAAACCATCATCCGCACGTGCGCGGGTTTGCCCCGGTTGCCACTCACGCATTTCCGTTACAAATGGGGTTGCCCAAATATCACGATGCGCATGTAAATGTCCCGCGGCTAAAACCGCATCAAAAGCCTCTATCAATCGTTTATCTTTAGGCACCGTTGAATGATGTTCCACCACAGATGTTTTGCAGTCATTTTCTCGAAAGACACTGCGCAACAAACCCGGAAGAAACTTGCCAATGCCATTGGTCTCGACCGTAACGCTGGGTAAATAAAACTGATTAACAAAAGCCATCACGGCATGGCATTGCTGTCGTGCCTCGTCCATTTCCGCCGTTGATGTTGTTTTAAGATACTGAACATGATGCAGCCAATACCCACCATCAATGTCGCTAAAGACGCAAGCGACAACAGAATGATCCCCGCGTTCAGGGTTGCCATAGGCAGGGTCCCACCAGCAAGTTGCAGATGTTAATTGAACACCATTCAACAAAAGGACATCCGTGCCATTTCGCTCTTCATACACAAGATCATGTTCATAAATACGCAATCGATCTGGATCTAATCGCCCACCCCGAAAACTAACTGGTTCCAGCATCATTTGGCTTTGATATTTATTGGGACCTTGGCGACGTTTTAAATCAGCAATTGCGGTGCGATCGAATCTTTCCGGCCATGCGGGTTCTCCGCGCGTGGATTCAATCGGTATCTTTAACCTAAGAAACCCTTCTAGAAATGGCACCTTCTCACCCGCTTCCGGGCGCGGTTGATCTGCATAGATTGTGAAATAACTATGCGGCGTCCCCACATAAAGCTGCGTTCCTCCAGGGGTTAAAATATAATCTATTTCAGATAATCGTTGTCGAAGGTCTGAACGTTTTGGGGCCGTATCGCAAGTATTAGGAACTTCTACATCATCACAAATAACAATATCCGCACGACTACCCGTTAAGTTTGCTTGTATGCCCTTAGCCAACATTGAAGGGTCTCGCAATTCCATCGGACGGTTGATGGTAAAACGATCTGACGCCCATTGATCAGCACGATCTGGTTTGAAGTTTTGGGTTAATGGGTGACGTTCAATGATCCGTTTCACATTACGAACCATTTTCACAGCCAGCGCCTGTTCTGCCGCCAAAACCAAAATACGTAAATTTGGATTAAGATAGAGTACCCATGCACAAAATAAACCAATCATGGTTGACTTTCCACCCGCCCGAAAAGCAGTCAACAACAAGCGCGTATCTTTTTCACGCCAACGCGCATTCAACCAACGCGCCATTCGTCGATGTATTAGGGGTGTTTTTTGGACCTGTAACTCGTTCCAAATCCAGATAAATTCGGCAAAAGTAACCTGCTTGCCATGTTGTTTTAGGGAAAGGGGAGGAGTACTCATCACTCCTCCCCTCCTATTCTATCACCCTCTTCCTCAGGTAGATCTGAAGAATCATGAACAGCCTCACGGGCACGTGCTACCAACCCTGCAAGTTCTCCAATCGCTGAAGGTTCATCTTTAGCTTCTGGGGTTTCCATGACCGAATGGGCCATCTTCAACAAGGCTTCCATATGTGCCAGCGCTGCTTTAGCCCCGCCTTGTTGTGCGGTAAATGTTTTTGGGTCTTCTGCTGTGGGTTGGCTTGTAATTCGATCATAGGCTTCAAGTGCCAACGTCAACATTTCGGGCAATCTCTTTGCTAGGTGAAGCTTTAAATCCTCCGGTGCCTTTGCAGATTTCCGCACAGTTTTTTTTGCCATGTGCATTCTCCTTTTTATTCTTGTTATGTTCTTTGTGACATTTCAATCAGGACCAATAAATATTGTCTTTCCATTCTTCAGGAAGACGCCCCTCTTCTGCAGCATGTTCAAGTTCATTTGAGATTTGCCTAATATTGCTAATATCCTGATAAACTTCATTCACTTTCAACAATAAATCTCTCGTATCCTCTTCACATTTATTGCTAGGGTTTCCCTTCATTAACGTTAAGAAAATATCCATGACAATATTGCGTTGCATGACTTCAGGAGCCAAAGAATAAATACGCTTTTTTGCTTCTGACTTAATATCATCACAAACATTATCCAGCCGTTTTGCCTTTTGAATATGGTCTATTTCAGCCGCATTCATGGCCTCTAAACTTTTTTCTCTGGATATGGTTGCTTCTGTACTTATCCCAATCATATGTGTTTTTCCATTTCTTGAAGAGGCACTTATGCCTGTCTTAAACAAGCATAAGTGCCTCTCTATTTTAGTAAGACCTCAGCTATAGCTGAGTACGAAGAACTGCGATTTGCGCATCTAGTTCAGTCAATTTATTTGTTGCATATAATTCACCAGCAATGGCTTCACGCATGAGCCGTGGTGTTTGCTGAACTTCTATTTCATCAATCTGACTTTGAACAGAAGATGTGGGTACAACATATGGATCGGGTGTTATACCTTCTGTAACGATAGCATCCCAATGGCGATTACCTTCAATACATGGAATACTATCCAAAAATAGACCATCAACAATTGCAGATACAGTGTCCGTTTTAGTGCTTTTATATTTTACGTTTGTGATTTCCATTTTATAACTCCGCATCTACTGCAATTTGATCATCGCTTGAATTAACCGTACATCCAAATTGTCCAGCAGCAGATGAAGCGCATGATAACGTAGCCCCATAGCTGCTATAACTGAACAGGTTTGGGCCAGTGCAATTGTTTTGGTTCCATGCGCCATAGATACCTATAGTTGGAATTTTTCTCAAAGGTACAGGGAAGTTGACATAAATTGTGGCATAGTAACCTGCGCTATTGGCATTACCCCACATAGCATACGCCCCCCAAGAACCTGCGCAACTTTCGGAAATCCAATAGTACCTATAACATCGACGTAAGGTAGTCTCGATCTCCTCTTCTTCAAAAGGTGTAACGACATTACCGTATTCAAGTTGGGCATTTGCAAAATCAATGTTTTCATTTGCCGCATAGTCATCGATTACTTCACCATGAACCCCCGCCTTATCTTGATGGACAATACGCATTGATAGATTATTGTTAGTACCGAGTGCTTTGCCTGTTAAATCAGGGATTGTGAATGAGAAAGAAATCTTTTCCCATCCTGCTGTCGTAAATGTATGAACACCTACATTTCCTGTTTCAGCTACAGAACCGCCAGAACTATACTCAAGGTTGTATCCAATGCTGACTTTTGATCCAAATACTGAACGACATAGCTCTCCCAGAGAACCTATAAAGGTCTTCTGCTCGTTGCTCTGTAATGCCTATTCCTGATGTATCAGTGGCGATATCAGTATTACCGAAACGCAAGTAGTATGTAGGGTTATTGGGTACGTCTGTTTGCCCTAATGCGAAAGTTTGTCGTTCAAATGTACCGCCCCCGCCAATGTATCCACCCGCTATTGTTGTCCAACGGTCTGCATTATAGGTATGAGAAGACCAACCGAAGCCAGAGCCTCCACGCTGCCATGCTAAAAACCCACCGTTGATAAGTAGGTTTTTATACTTTCCAAACAATTCTTGCACATCTGTATCTAAACGCATGAAATTAACAGCATTATTTGCAATTTTAGGGCTTGTAACAGCAGCATCCAAAATATTAGAAGTCCCAAACGGAGGGCTTGCTACTTCTGCTGCTGCTTGTGCGGCTTCTGCTGCTACTTGTGCCGCAATTGCATTATCTTTTACATTTTCTGTTTCTAAAAGCGTGGCTTGAATTTCACCTAAAATCGAAAAGCTATCACTGGTGAGTAAAACACTACCATCCGCATCAAAGCCCAACAATTTATTCGCTCTTTGTTCTTTTGATGGTAATGCTAAACTACTATTTGCATCATATTTTGGTTTGTGAATTGTATCGGATACATGCATTGCCATGTCTTCTAATAACATAGAAATACGTTGATGTTCCGCGTTTAAACTTGCGGCGCGAAGGGGCTGCCCTTCGACAAAAAGGTCAGAACTATCTAATCCTGTTTGGCGATAAACGGTCACATATTCCCCCACAGATAAATCTGTCTGAAACGTAACGGTCGCATAACCTGTTGGTGATAATGTCACCGTAGGGAAGATTTCTGTCTGATCCCCTTGGATGACCTTCACTTCATTCTCTGTTGTTACTTGGAAGGTGGTTACAAAATTATTCCGCATCCCTTCCGTCGCAACAAATCTATCTCTTGGTTCTATTGTCATGTCTTTCTCTTTCTATTCTTTTTCTGCGGAAGGACCAAATGCCTTATTAAAACTTTCTTCTCCAGCAGCATTAGCAACATTTTTGACCGTACTCGTAACGGTTTGAAATGTTTTTAACCCGCTGCTCACACCATCAGAGGCACTTAGCTTATTCAATTCTTTATTCATTGAATGGCCTTGATTAATATCAAGTAAGTTTTGGGTAGTTTGCTTCTGCATGCCGCTCAGAACAGCATTTGAGGAACCTCCCCCAAAACCTGTTCCGCCTGCGCCCATTTTTGCACGCATAGAGGCTTGCCTCTTTTTTAAAGCCCCCCTCTCGTCCCGAATAGCCCTCTTGCGATCCTGCTCTGCTTTTCGCGCCTGTGCGTTGGCGATTTTTTGTTGGTGCTTTCTTTGTTGGCTTTGCGCTTTTTGCTGTGTTGCAGCGCTTACTAAAGCCATGATCACCATAAAAACTTGAAATGTCATAATTCATCTCCTTTCTAAATCATTTCATTGGCCCATGACGGAAACTTCTGTCGCGAT
>CBFCZA010000119.1:0-8544 GCA_965602285.1 uncultured Curvivirga sp.
GATATTGGTGGTACAGCAGACTTCAAAACCGAGCTCACTGATAAAGTACGAGCTTTAGGGAAAACAGGCCAACGAAAACGTGCTCATCGCGAACGTTTCCGTGCAGGAACTTCTGCACAACGTGGTACAAGTGCTTTTGCTCGCCAAGAGAAAATCTCTAAAGAACCTTCCGCACCTCCTAGTAAAACGGAATCTAGTGGCTTTAGAGCATCAAGCCTTCCTGTACGAAATAAAACTGAAGCTAAGGCTGCTCCAATCAAAGAACCTGCTAAGGCTTCGACAAGAAGCTTATATTCCACAGCTCCAGTTTTACGTCAGGCTAAAAGAATTAGAGCTGATGTAATAGCTATTGGAAGTTCGACAGGTGGACCTCAGGCATTGTTTAAGGTTTTGTCTGATCTTAGCCCAGAGATTAAACAACCAATTTTAATTACGCAGCATATGCCTCCAACTTTTACAACTATTCTTGCGGAGCACATAACTAAATCCAGTGGACGAGTTGCAAAAGAAGCTATTGATGGAGAAGTTATTAAACCTGGCAATATTTATATCGCACCTGGTGATTATCATATGACCGTAAAAAGTGAAGGTGTTACTAAGGTTTTGAATATTGATCAAGGTCCACAGGAAAATTTTTGCCGTCCTGCAGTAGATCCTATGTTACGATCTATCGTAACTGCATATGGTGGAAATGTTTTAACTGTAATATTAACTGGGATGGGTTCTGACGGCAAAAAAGGTTGTGAACAAGTTGTTGCTGCAGGTGGCCAAGTTATTGCTCAGGATGAAGAAACAAGTGTTGTTTGGGGAATGCCTGGTGCTGTTGCAACAGCAGGTTTTTGCTCATCTATCTTACCAATTGATGAAATTAAAAATAAAATTAGGTCATACGCCACAGGAGGCCCAGTATGAGAGTTGAAGACTTTGAGTTACTCTCCACACTGCTAAAGAAACGATCAGGTTTAGTTCTGACCGAGGATAAGTCGTATCTTCTGGAGACCCGCTTGATGCCTGTTGCGCGAAAGCATGCGTTAAAAGGCTTAGAGGAACTTTGCACAGCAGTAAAAATCCATAAAAACGCAGCTATTATTTCTGATATAACAGAAGCAATGACTACGAATGAAACATTGTTTTTCAGGGATACAAGACCGTTTGATTTATTTAAAGATCATTTGCTTCCACAATTGATATCAAGCCGCTCTAAAACTCGTAGGCTTAGAATTTGGTGTGCAGCTTCTTCAGGTGGTCAGGAACCATATTCAATCGCAATGATTTTAAAAGAAATGCAGGCGAAGTTATCAGGGTGGCGTATAGAAATCATGGCTACAGATATTTCTGTGGAAATGTTAGATAAGGCTCGTGCTGGCCTTTACACTCAATTTGAAGTCCAAAGAGGACTTCCTATTACGTTGCTTGTAAAATATTTCAAGCAAACTGGTGATAAATGGCAATTAGATTCATCCATTCGTTCCATGGTTCAATTTAAACCATTTAATCTTATGGAAAATCCAAGATCATTAGGCGACTTTGATGTTATATTCTGTCGAAATGTATTAATATATTTTGATCAGCCAACAAAGAAAATGGTTTTGGATAACGTTGCAAAAATGCTTCCGAATGATGGCGCATTATTCTTGGGCGGTGCAGAAACTGTTTTAGGCGTGACGGAGAGTTTCAAACCTGTCGCAGGCAGACGTGGCCTGTACCAACTACAAAATGGTGACGTTGGTATTTAAACTGAGTAATTAGAAAGGCTTTGAAAATTTCAAAGCCTTTTTTTTAATGTGCTGTTTGTTCATTTGGGTTTCTTAAGACATAACCCCGACCCCATATGGTTTCTATATAGTTTGCACCATTGGACTCTTTCGCAATTTTTTTACGCAACTTGCAAATAAATACATCAATTATCTTTGTATCTGGTTCATCCATTCCACCATAAAGATGGTTTAAGAATATTTCCTTAGATAAGGTTGTGCCTTTTCGAAGGGCAAGTAACTCTACAATTGAATACTCTTTTCCAGTGAGATGTACATTCTTACCGCAAACAGAAATTGATTGAGAATCCATATTGACCGTTAAATCCCCAATTTTAACAATCGATTGAGAATGTCCCTTAGAGCGTCTGATAATTGCTTGAATTCTAGCAGAAAGTTCTCTTTTATCGAATGGTTTAGTCAGGTAATCATCAGCGCCAATACCAAGACCTTTGATTTTGTCATCCATTTCGGATAACCCCGATAAAATTAAAATCGGTGTTTCAATTCTTGAATTTCTGAATTCTCTTAAAACTTCATATCCATCAATGTCTGGAAGCATAATATCTAGGATCACAAGGTCATAGTCATACATTTTTCCCAGCTCTAATCCTTCTTCACCGTTATTGGCGATATCAATGACGTATTTTTCAGATTTGAGAGAAAGTTGGATCGTTTGCGCTGTCGTAGAATCATCTTCAATAAGTAAAATTCTCATCAATGGCCCCAATCATTGTAAATTAAATATTTAATTTTAACTTTTATTGATTATATTAATAAAGGTTAACAAAATAAATTCAATGATTTTTGCTGTTTCATTTGAAATGTATTCTTTTTGTTATTTAGCGACTCTTGTATAGTTAAATAATTATGATTATGGATTTATTAGTATGAGTAACTTATTATCACAACTTGAATCTGATTTGAAGACAATCTCTCCACACCACACTTATGGTAAGGTTGCAGGTATTCAGGGGATGTTGATCGAAATTAGTGGCATCGAAAATATGCTTTCTATTGGTGACCGCTGCTTTCTTGTTGGTAGGAATAAGAAAAAAGTACCATGTGAAGTCGTCGGATTTAGATCTGGTTCAGCACTTGCTATGCCTTATGGTGGCTTGGACGGCATTGGTTTAGGGGCTCGTGCTGAAATGGTTGATTCTGAACCAACGATTAGGCCTGATCCTTCGTGGCTTGGGCGGGTAATCAATGCATTTGGTGAACCAGTAGATGGTCTAGGTTCTTTAAAACAAGGCGAAAACCCTTATCCTATTAGAAATTCGCCACCATCTGCACATTTACGTAGCAGGTTAAGTGGAAAAATTGATCTTGGCGTTCGTGCCTTGAACACTTTTTTGACTTGTTGTGGTGGGCAAAGAATGGGAATTTTTGCAGGATCTGGTGTTGGTAAATCTATGTTGATGTCCATGCTAGCCCGATATTCAAGTGCGCCAATCATTGTGATTGGTCTGATAGGTGAACGCGGACGAGAAGTCCAAGAGTTTATCCAAGATGACCTTGGCCCAGAAGGCTTAGCACGAAGTGTTGTTGTTGTAGCTACCTCTGATGAATCAGCATTGATGCGAAGAGAAGCTGCCTATATGACGATGGCTGTTGCTGAATATTATCGTGATTTAGGACAAGATGTCCTGTGCTTAATGGATTCTGTTACTCGTTTTGCAATGGCACAGCGTGAAATAGGATTGAGTGTCGGAGAACCACCGGCTACGAAAGGTTATACACCTACGGTGTTTTCTGAGCTTCCGCGATTGTTGGAGCGTGCGGGGCCCGGAATTGGTAAAGGTAGTATTACAGGTCTCTTTACAGTACTTGTGGAGGGCGATGATCATAATGAACCTATTTCAGATGCGGTACGTGGTATCCTTGACGGTCATATTGTTCTCGATCGTGAAATAGCACATCGAAATAGATATCCAGCCGTTAATATTTTGCGAAGTGTATCCAGAAGTATGCCACATTGTAACAATGAGCGAGAGAATGAAATTGTTACACGTGCTCGAGAATTATTATCATCATATGAAGATATGGCTGAGCTTATAAGGCTTGGGGCATATCGTGCTGGAAGTAATCCAAAGGTAGATGAGGCAATACATTACTATCCAAGTTTAGAAGAATTTATTAGCCAAGGAAGTAAAGAGAGAGCAGACCTTGAAGAAGGTTATGTTCAGTTGGCTGAAATTCTCGGGATGAATGAGGTTTGAAATCAACATTAGAAACTTTAATTAAACTTGCAGAACTTGTTGTTGATGAAAAACGACTAGAATTGAAAGATATTCAAAGTCGAGAAGATGAATTAATTCTCAAACTAAAAAAATTAGCAGAAAAAGTAGAAACAGAAAAAGTTGCGGCTCTTCAATCAACAGAAGCAGGCTTTGCTTATGGAACTTTTGTAAACTGGGCAAAAGATGAAAGAGGGCGCTTAGAAAACCTGATTGAGGAATTGCAGCCAGAATTGGAAGAGGCGAGAGCAAATCTTGCAGAAGCTTTTGCAGAGCAGAAAAAAGTTGAAATCACCAAAGAACGACGCGATGTTGAGTTTAACGAGGATTTAAAAACAAAAGAACAAAACTTCTTAGATGAATTTACAACATCTCAATTCCATCAAAATAAAAAAGATTAATTTAAATTATATATTCACCTACATATGATTCATTAGTTTCTACAGGGGAACTGGTTTGGTTGTGTCGGTTTGAAACCATACGGTCATATAATTTTAAGATTATTAGACTACCGGTTTTAACAAATAAAAACGGCATGAATGCATGAACGAAGCTAACTATTGTAGCTAATAAAAACGTTCCGCTAAAACTTAATGCTACAAGCATATGTTGGAAATAATTTTCTCCAACTGAATTTGGGTGTTCTGTCATTAATTTTTTTATCATAATAAATCCTTTTAGTTTTGAAAAATATATCTCATTGACCGAGAAAAATTATGCTATATTTTCTACATAAATATATATAATTTAGAAAATAATTCTAATAATGGTGATGATAATGGATTTGATGGACAAAAAAATACTTTCCTTGTTGCAGGAAAATGCTGAACAGCCAGTTTCTGAAATTGCAGATAAAGTTGGTTTATCAACAACACCATGCTGGCGGAGAATACAAAAGCTTGAAAATGATGGTGTTATAAAATCTAAAGTGGCTTTGTTAGATGCGGATAAGTTAAATGTTGGTGTTACCGTTTTCGTCGCCATTAAAACCAATCAACATAACCCCGAGTGGTTAAGTGCATTTAAATCTGGCATAAGTGTTATTGATGAGGTTGTAGAAGTCTATAGGATGAGTGGAGATGTGGATTATATGTTAAAGGTTCAAGTTCCGGATATTTCTGCATATGATCATGTGTACAAAAAATTAATATCTATGGCTGATATGTTTGATGTCAGTTCATATTTTTCTATGGAGCAAATTAAATATACAACCAAATTGCCATTAGGGTATGCTTGATACCCATATTAAATTAGGTGCTAGGCTTTGGTTGTTCTGGAGCAAGCAGAGGAATAACAATCTTAAATACTGTCCCAACACCTGCTTTACTATGCACGTAGATTTTTCCGCCTAATAATGTATTTACAATGTTATAGACAACATTAAGGCCAAGGCCAGTACCGCCACTTCCCATTTTTGTTGTAAAAAAGGGATCGAAAATATGACTTAGATTTGTGTCAGAAATACCGACACCATTATCTTCTATATAAATAGTTACATATTCATCATCTGTAATCTCGGTCCTAACAGTGACTTCTCCTGCCTCTTGGCCATCAAAAGCATGAATAAGGGCATTATTAACAATATTTGATATTACCTGACCTAATGAACCTGGGTAACTATTCAGTTTTAAATCTGTGTGTAGATCTTGTACTATATTATAGTTAGTATTTCTAAAGGCTGGATAAACCGTACTTAGAACTTCACGTATAGATGTATCTAAGTTAAATATTCTTTTCTTTGAACTTGTTTGATCCACGGATACTTGTTTAAAGCTTTGCACAAGTTCTGCTGCACTATTCAGGCTTCTCTTTAGAATACTCGAAGCCTCATCTATTGTAGAGATATATTCTTCTAACATAGAGCGCTTAATAAGGCCCTGATCCATGTTGCTTTTAAGCTCTTTTGTGCGTTCGTCTATAGCTGATGCCACGGTTATACTACTGCCTAACGGAGTGTTGATCTCATGAGCGACACCAGCAACCAAGCTTCCTAATGAAGCCATTTTTTCACTTTGAATGAGGTTTTCTTGTGCCACACGCAGTTCATTATATGATGTTTCAGCTGAATTTTTAGCAACAACCATATCTGTTTCAATTTGTTTTCTTGCTGTAATATCTTGCATTACAGATACAATGCCATCAATTTTTCCTGAGAAATCTCTTAGGGCACCACAAGAAAAAATTACATCTAACACACGATTATTATTGAGTGTAATTTTGGTTTCTTTGGTAAATATTGCATCTTCTGATGTAAAAAACTCATCTAAATTATCAGGCAGTGTTTTCCATGGGTCATTATCGAGTATTTGTGATGGCTCTAATCCGATAATATCACTATTATTTATGTGTAAAAATCTTGAGAAACTATCATTGCAACGTAAGAATTGTAGGTTCTTATTTAAAAAACTAACAGGAAGAGGGATCGTATTAAGTAGGGAGTTCGTGACGGCCAGTTGATCACGAAGTTCGTTCTCAATCGTATCTTGTTGGTGCAGTGAAGCATTGTAAGCCTTAATAAGTTGCCCTAATTCATCAGTACTATTCCATTCAACGCGATGCCTTTTACCGCTAGATTCGAATGTACCAATTGATTTTTGGATAGCAAGTAAGGGTCTTAAAACGCTTCGTCTAAACCCACCTAAAACAAAGAATATGAAAAGTGAAGTTGTGATTAAAGTAACAATGATTTGCGGAATTAAAATGTCGGATAGTTGTTCAATTATGTTTAGGCTCTCTTTTTGAATATAAAGAGAGCCAATCTCTTCAAGAGAATTATTATGTAAATATAAAATATTTGCATTGTATTCTTCATAATTGACATCGTTATTTTCACAATCCCCTTGGATAATTTCATTTAATTCATTTGAATTATCCTTGAGGTTAACGCAGTTGATATTATTCTCCTCCATTAGGGATGCTAATATATCTTGAGTTGTATTACCTTCCAAATTCCACATGGGACGAGAGAGAATTCTAGCGTATCGAACAGCCAACTCTTGTGTTGTAAGCTTTTCTTGTTGTTGGACATTTTTAATGTTCGACCATGCCAATAACGCAAGCAGGACGATGGCTACAAAGAAGATAGGGGGTAAAGTGAATAGCAAGAAACGACTTGCTATAGATGTCTTGTTAAAAAATCTAATCATGAGGTTATTAACTATCCATTTTTATTTAGTTTATTGTATTTTAAGTTTCTCGCAAAGAAAAAGTTAATAAAGCTATGAATTTATTTACTATTTGGGCAGTTCTTATTCAATGTTTCTAGGGCGTTTAATGCACCGGAATTATCCAATCCGAGATCTTGAAGCCTTGCTTTAATTTTTCTGCATATTGTTTTGCCATTGGGAAAACTTTTGCTTGTCCAAAATAGATTTTGTGGATTGATATAGCCTATAGAATCCAAGAATGCAGTACCATAATAAAAAGCATCCCCCCAACTATTATAAAATGGAAAGAAAATGAAAGTTCCATCTGGTTCCATAGAGTCATTTAAGCACCAATCTAGCATTTCTTCTATATCTGCTGCTGCACGTGCTTTTTGTTCGTCACTCATATAATCCCATCCTAATTTCATGATGCGCACAACATCCATACTATTGTGATTATTCATATGGCCCTTTACGGCCCATCCAAATGGATAGGGGTGATTTTTAATTGCTAGCAATGTGTCTATCAACTCAGGCCAATGATTAATTTTTCCCTTGCGATATTTAACAATATGATACGTTAAACTTAGATCTGGCGATTTATGAATTTGACTATCATCTTCAAACCATTCCCCCCAAAACCCCGTTGCTTGATCTTGCCACCCATCTAAGAATTTTGTGCATGAATTTACATATTTTTCTGTTACTTCAAACCCTTTAACATATTTGTTAATATATTCTTTTAAATAAGATTTATATACAAGTTGCAGTAACGAACCGGTAATAGCACCAATTTGATCTCGATGATTAATGCCAGTTTTAGATATATTTGAACATCGAAGAGGGGTTAGATATTCAATCATTTTTTCTGGTGTGGATATGGGAGAAAGAAAGTCAAAAGGATATTGTGGGGCTATTGAATTACCATCATTATAAAGCTCTCCAACTGCATCAATCATGGCGTCACATTGAAGGTGAAAAAGGGTGTAGCCACAACCAAATGAACCATTTTCGGGGTTTTGCCATGTTATTGTTTGTGGTTGATTTATATTTGTTAAACTTTGATTGAGCTTCTGAGTTTCTTTGATCATCGAATTAAAGTCAGCAGTCATGTTTAAAAACCACTTAGCTTCTATTCGCATTTGTCTAGAACAATATAATCTGATTTTGTCCTCTTTGGGGCGATTTTTATTTAAACGTTTTTCTGTTCTAATCAGCTTTCCACGAATTCTTTTGTATTTTCGCTCTTCTATTTTATGCAGATGAGGGTATTTTGTATCAAATTGGCGAAATCCTTTTTTAATAAGAGCTGGGTAATTTGGAAATTTATCTAATTTCATCCTTTTGAGAACTTTTATAGTTGTGTTCGGATGTAATAAACGTGGTTTCATAAAAATCTCCATT
>CBFCZA010000120.1:0-8532 GCA_965602285.1 uncultured Curvivirga sp.
TTTCCATAAACGGCCCGCAGCAATAAACGCTGTCTATATGAAGCGATTCCAGCTCTTTGGCGAGGCTAATATGTAATTCTGCGCTGGTTTTTCCAAGCTCTAGCATGTCGCCTAAAATAGCGATGCGTTTTCCATTACTTGCAGGGATATCTGCAAGTACCTTTATGGCGGCTTTCATCGCGGGCGGGCTGGCATTATAGCTTTCATCAAGCAAAGTTATCTTTTCACCGTTAGGAAGAGGGATTATATAGCGTTCTCCGCGACCTTTGCTTGGCTTCCAATTTTCTAAGGCTTCTAATGCGCGTTTGATATCTCCCTTTAGGATATCAACTGCGCCTAATATTGAGATACAGTTTAAGGCCCAATGCTCTCCCGGCATATAAATTTTAAATCGTTCCGTTTGGTCGTTGAAATTGCAGGTGACTTCAGTATGAGCCGGTGTAACGTTGGTTTCTAGAATCTGATAATCTGCATCCGTATGTTTTCCAAAAGATAAGATATTTTCTCTTTTCACGTCTACGTCACGGGCGCGGGCTCTTAAATGATGGAATAGGGGATGATCTCTTGGTAATAGGCATTTTCCATTTTCATCTAATCCGTCAAAAATTTCAGCTTTTGCATCCGCTATACCTTGAATGCCATTGAAAAATTCTAAATGTACCGGCGCAACCGTTGTGATGATAACAAGGTCAGGACGGGCTAGTTTTGTTAATGGGCGAATCTCTTCAGGGTGATTCATTCCAATTTCTAGTATGGCATAATCACAATCTGCAGCCATTCTTGCCATCGTTAGGGGGAGACCAAATTCGTTATTTAAATTACCCTCGGTCGCGTGTGTTTTTCCTAGGGCAGAAAAGGCAATTTTCAAACCTTCTTTTGTGCCAGTCTTTCCAACACTTCCAGTGATCGCAATTATTTTTGCTTTGGTTCTACTTCTGGCTGAGGCAGCTAAATCATATAGGGCTTTAGTTGTGTCTTCTACGATAAGGAATGGAAGATTTAATTCTTTAAACAAGGCCGCTTTTTCTTCTGTAACCACAGCCGCAGCAGCGCCCTGTTTTTTTACCATTTCTAAATAATCATGACCGTCATTTTTTGGGCCTTGTATCGCAATGAAAAGACTACCTTTTTCAACTTTTCTGCTATCAATGACAACATTTGTGGCAGACCAAGATTTTGTTGTTTCTCCTGATGTTGCTTTTAAGGCTTCTTTTGATGTCCATAGTGGTGTAGTCATTTTTCCTCCCCTATTTTCATCGCCATGCGTATTTCTTCTGCATCATCAAATGGAAGTGTCTTATCTCCAATTATTTGACCTTGTTCATGGCCTTTGCCTGCAATAATGAGAATATCGCCTTCTTTCAGTGATTTTACTGACATTTGAATCGCTGTTCTTCTATCTGCGATTTCCACAACATTTGGACATTTGTCTATGACATCTTTACGTATAAGACTTGGGTCTTCACCTCGTGGGTTATCATCGGTCAAAATGGCTATGTCAGCATTATCTATGCAAGCTTGTCCCATCAAAGGACGTTTTTTCCTGTCGCGATCTCCACCACATCCAAAGACGACATGTAGGTTATTTTTGGCATGAGGCCTGATGGTTTTCAAAACAGTTTTTAATGCATCTGGTGTATGGGCAAAATCAACATAAATATCTGCGCCATGATGGGTTCCAACATGTTCTAACCTACCGCGAACGCCTTCGAGTTTTGAAAGTAAAGGAACTGCGTCTTTGGCATTGATTCCTGTCGCCATAAGCAAGCCTATGGCGCATAAGGCATTTTCTATCTGAAATTTCCCCGGTAATGGGAAGGTTACGTCAAAACGCTCTCCCATGACATCAATGATTAAATCATACCCACCCGCATTTTCAGAAATTGAGATACATCGTATTTGACCGTTATTTAAGCCATAGGCTAAGACTTCAAATCCTCGTTCTCTACCAATATTTGTAATTGTATCAAATTCTGCCGCAGCACTGTTAACAACCGCAGTTCCGCCTTTTTCTAACAATTCTTCAAATAATCGTAATTTCGAAGCACGATATGATTCCATATTTCCATGGTAATCCAAATGGTCTTGGGAAAGGTTTGTAAAGGCTGCTGCCTTAAAAGAAACACCATCTAGGCGATACATATCAAGGCCGTGACTTGATGCTTCTAAGGCAACATGGTTTATTTTTTGGCTATGTAATTCATGCAAGATTCGATGAAGATCAACAGGGTCAGGGGTCGTTAAGCCATGACCTCCGTCATGGAGAGGAGAGATGACACCTAAGGTGCCAATGCTTGCAGCTGGCTTATCTAAAAGCACCCAAAGTTGGCGAGTGAAATCTGCAACTGAACTTTTTCCATTGGTACCTGTAACAGAAATGGTGGTTTCAGGTTGGGGGGTGAAAAACTTTGCTGCTAATTTTGCGAGGCGGCGTCTTGGATTTGAATCCTTTATCACAGATATGTTTTCAGGGATTCCCACATTCCCCAAATCATGGGGGGCTAGAATCGCAATTGCACCCATTTCTATTGCCTTTGGAATGAAATTTCGACCATCTTGAGCAGTACCAGGAATTGCGGCAAAAAGATAACCCGGCTTCACTGCACGACTATCAGCTGTCATGCCTGTAAGGGATAGGGTTTCAATTTTGGTCTCAATAGACATTTCAATAAGCTCTATTTCAAATGGTTAAGTAACGTTTCATTCTAAAATTAAGTATGGCTATCTTTTGGCAGTTTTAAGGCAAGGTCACGGCGGATTTTTTTTGAATTTGGATCTAATGGTGCGATTCCTAATAATGGTGCTGTTCTGGACACAATCTTTTTAATGACTGGGGCTGCTACCCAACCACCTGTTGCATATCCAAATGTAGATTTATTTCCTTTAGGTTCATCCAACATCACATAAACCACATATTTAGGGTCGTTCATTGGGAAGGCTGCCACATAAGAAGAAATCAAAGCTTTGCGTGCATATCCGCCTGTCGCGCCCACTTTTTCTGCTGTACCTGTTTTGCCGCCCACATAATAACCTACGGCCTCTGCTTTTTTACCAGATCCAGAGATGTTATTTTCACGCATGAGCTTGCGGATGGAACGTGAGCTATTCGATGAAATAACACGTTCACCCGTCGGCTGTTGAGCTGATTTAAGTAGGGTTGGTTTATACTGATATCCACCATTCACCATTGTCGCCACACCTGAAGCTAAATGCATAGGACTTACGGCAATTCCGTGACCATATGAAATGGTCATCGTGTTGATAGGGCGCCATGTTTTGGGAAATTGCGGGCGGCCTACTTCGGGAAGCTCTACGGTTGAAGGGGAAAGCATCCCCATTTTCTGTAGGAACTCTTTTTGAAACTTTGGGCCAATGGCCTCTGCCATACGTGCAGAACCAATGTTAGAACTATAGATGAAAATTTCAGGGACTGATAACCAGCGATTTTTTGCATGATAATCACGAATAGTGAAGCGTGCAATACGTAAGGGCTTTGATGCATCAAAGCTACTTTTCATATTGGCTACACCAGATTCCAATGCCATTGCACTGTTAAAAATTTTAAATGTTGAACCTAGCTCATATACACCTAACGTGGTGCGGTTGAAATGGGAATCAGAAGACGCTTTTGATGGCTGGTTAGGGTCAAAATCAGGAAGAGATACCATGGAAACGACTTCACCATTATTAGCGTTCAGAACAATGGCACTTCCGCCAATTGCTTTGAATTCGTCCATTGCCTGCAGCACTTCATCGCGAACAATATGCTGAATTCGACTGTCTAATGAAAGTTGCAAAGCTTGTTCTTGGGTCGTTAATGTATCTTCAAATGTTTTTTCTAAGCCTGAAATACCTTTGTTATCAATGTTCGTGTAACCTAAGACATGAGATAGCAAGTTTCCTTGAGGGTATACACGCGATTCTTGAGTTCTAAATTCAAGGCCGGGAATGCCAAGGGCATTGATTTGTTGTTGTTGGATAGGTGTTAGGCGCCTGTTAATCCAAACGAATTTTGCTTTACGACTAAGCATTTTATAGAGCTTAGCCATTGGAATATGCGTAAGTATTTGTGAAAGTTTTTCTGCAGATTCTTGCGGGTTGATAACCTTACGCGGGTCAGCGGCTAAAGAAACGGTTTTAACTGTGGTCGCGACCAACATACCGTTCTTATCAACAATAGGGGCGCGTTCATAGGTTAGGCTTGCTGCTTTTGCTATATGTCTGCTTTTGGGTTCGCTAATGTTACTAAAGGCCATGACATCAATCATTCGACCCCCAATAGCAGTAAAAGCCAATGCCATTACGGCACCAGCTATCATCAATCTAGTTCGTCCAGTTTCAAGGGCTTCGGTTTGTTGCCCTTGTAGACTGGATTGGCGTTTGATGTCTGCCATTGTCATCCGTTTGATGGGTTGAGTTTTATAACCCAATTTTTTCATGTGCGAGAGGATCATTGAGATCCCCCAAAGCTTGCTTTCTTAACAGAGAACTCACCTTCGGTCGTATCTGAGGAGACCAATTTAAACGGCAATGAATCAAATGTAACAAATTGACGGGCTTCTACGGGTTTCAATTCAGGTAAAAGGGCATTTGCTAGCTTTTGAATGCGATCAGGACGATTGAAATAACTCCATTCTGCTTCCAGCATGTGGATGTTTTCTTTTTCTTCCAAAATTTGTTTGTTCAGTTTTACCAACTGATTTTCTAACGCTTCCACACGTAACGTCACATAGAATAAGCAAGATGCTGCAACGGTGAAACCAATGACCCATGAAAAAATTATTGCTATTCTCATTTCTCAATTTCTCCCCATGCTTTTTCTTCGGTTCGTACTGCTGCGCGCAATTTAGAAGATCTTGACCTAGGATTTTCACCCACTTCGTCCGGTTGTGGTGGTAAGGCCTTCTTGGTTAGAAGGTTGAAGCTAGGTTGTTTTAAATTGGTTTCATCCACGGGCATATATCGGTTCGTGCCAGAACCACTTACTTTGCTGCGTGTTTTAAGGAATTGCTTAACGCGACGATCTTCGAGGCTATGAAATGACACAACAACCAATCGGCCTTCAGGCGCCAAAAGTTTTTCAGCAGCTAGTAGGGCCCGATCTAATTCACCAAGTTCATCATTCACCGCAATGCGTAGGCCTTGGAATGTACGGGTCGCTGGGTCTAATCCATCTTTTGCTTTTCTTACGACAGAACGCACGATAGACGCCAGTTGAGATGTGGTAGTGATCGGACCGTCTTCACGAGCTTTCTCAATAGCGCGACCAACGCGTCCTGCATGTTTTTCTTCGCCAAAGTCACTGAATATGCGTGCTAGTTCACGCCATTCCCATGTGTTTACGATATCTGCTGCGGTTGGTCCGGTATTGCCCATGCGCATATCTAATGGGCCATCAAAACGAAATGAGAAACCACGATCAGCCTCGTCAATCTGTGGGGAAGATACACCAA
This sequence comes from uncultured Curvivirga sp., assembly GCA_965602285.1. GTDB lineage: Bacteria > Pseudomonadota > Alphaproteobacteria > UBA8366 > Aestuariispiraceae > Curvivirga. Next base: position 5,454 of record CBFCZA010000120.1, read on the forward strand.
GGTCTAAAACTATACCGTCTAAATTGCTAACACCTTTTTCATGTAGTAAATCTGCCATGTCGCCAAAGCAACCAAGCAACATTTTTAAGCGGCCCTGACTTTCGTCAATTAGATCTTTTGCACGTTCGTGGGCTGCAGGATCACGGTCAATGGCAAATAGGTCACAATTAGCAGCATTTAAAATAGCACGACTATATCCACCAGCACCAAATGTGCCGTCTAAATATGTTTTTCCATCTTGCGGATTTAGATATTCAATAATCTCTCGTAACATCACGGGATAATGAACTTTGCCTTCCATGTCAAAGATGCTCATGAGTTATCCCCTTTGATACGGGTTGATCGTGGTTTTAATTTTAAGGTCATGCCTTTTGCACGTTGCTTCTTAACGGGGGCGCGTTCGGCATAATTTTCTGGGTTCCAAATTTGAAAACGCTGGAACACACCAACAAAAGCGGCGCGACCGTCAATATCGGCATAGTCGCGAAATTCTGCGGGCAAAACAAAACGCCCTGTGCTGTCGAAAGACACGCGACGTGCTTCGGATGCAATATAGGTTAGGCCGTCTTCTTCTTCAGAAAACATATCCGCCTGTTCTTCGATGCTTTCTTCAACGCGCTGCATGAAGCTATCATCGCAGGCTTCTAAGCAATCTAAATTTGGGGAAGGAAAAACGTAAAAGTTGACTTCGTCTTGTTTTTTCAGAACGTCACGGAAATCTGATGGCAAAGAGGCGCGCCCCTTGTCATCTACTTTCCCTTCGAATGTCCCTGTAAAACGGGCCATATTGTGACTTCCCAAACTGCGTGTTTACCTGTTTGCTTCACAATTTTATCCGTGGCTATTGATAGTTTTAGTGGGTTTTAAGCCCTGATTTTTCTTAGCCAACCTGTTTTTGGATATCTTTGTGAAACCCGTTTTTATGAATCTATAAAAGACTCTATCCCTTTTTGATGGGAATATAATCAATATCATGGGAAATCATGGTTTGTCAATGGGAAAGCTAGGAAAACTGCGGATTTTCGAGTATGTTCTATTGTGGTGTGTTGGCACTATATATAGTGGATGGAGGGTGATTTTTGTCTTTATATGGTGGTTTTTACTATTTTTACGGCCTTGCCCATCATTTCCCATGAAAATAGGATGGGAAATGATGGGATGGTGTGGATAGGAATATTATCCACCTTATCTATCGGTTGTTGCTTGATGGATTGTTGCTAATCAGCTTTGCAATTTAATAGAACGGGTTTATGCTGTTTCAGATCATTTGAAAGATGAAGTTTTTTAAAGGCTTAGGATTAAATTATTGACCGAACCGGCTACAAATAATTGGGATGAACCTAGGGGAATTGCCGTAGTATTCGGTAGTCGTGCCGATGCAGGGCTACTAGCACCAGTTTTCCAGTCGTTAAAGAAGGATCCGCAGTTTAACGTTTTGTCCATGGCAATAAATGGAGATGATAAACTTTTGGAAAGCCTTTCTATACATGGATTACGCCCAGATATTTTGATAGGGTTTGATCCTTCTGCCCATATAGACAACGAAAAACTTTCATCTGCTAAGGCGCTGGGGGATGTTGTTGCAAAGGCTGCGATTGCATTAGAAACACTTGATCCGGATTTGGTTATACTGCTAGGGGATCGATATGAAATTTTTGCAGTGGCTTCTGCGGCAACAGCATTAACGATTCCAATCGCCCATCTTTGTGGTGGGGATGTGACGCGTGGGGCAAATGATGACGCCTATCGCCATGCAATTTCGAAGATGTCCCATATTCATTTTCCAAGTAATCAAGATGCCGCAAGGCGATTAATATGTATGGGGGAACGTCCTAATCATATTCATGTGATTGGCAATCCGTCATTAGATCATATGTTTAATCAAGTACCGTTACCTAAAGATGACTTCTTTAGTTCAGTTGGTTTGCTTCCTAAAGACAAAAATATTCTGATCACGTATCATTCAGAAACGTTGGACAATACATCTTCTATTAAACAAATAACCCCGTTGTTAGGGGCCGTTTCAGAAATGGGGCAGGATATAGGTGTCATCATAACTGCTGCAAATTTGGATGCTGGTGGGAATGAAATTAACCAAATTATAGAAGAGTTTTCTATCGCGAATAGGAATGTTGTTTTTTATCCTAACTTAGGGGCTAAACTATATCATTCGGCGATGGTTCATATGGATTGTATGGTTGGTAATTCTTCCTCTGGCCTTTATGAGGCTCCAAGTTTTAAATGCGCAACGGTCAATATAGGAGGGCGCCAAGAAGGACGATTAAAGGCTGCTTCTGTCTTTGATGCCAAGAACGAAACGTCTGCAATTACAGGTGCGATTAATAAGGCGTTAGACTATGAATTTACAAATACTCAAAATCCATATGGGGATGGGCGCGCAGTGGAACGTTTGTTGCATATATTGAAATCTATGGAAAACCCAAAGAGGCTTTTGAAAAAAGGCTTTTATGAGGGAGAGGGCCATGAGCTTTAAAGATTTTGATGAAAGATGTCTGGTTATAGCCGAAGCGGGCGTTAATCATGATGGGGATATAGAAAAAGCTATTCTATTGGTGGATGCTGCTGCGGATGCAGGGGCAGATATTGTTAAATTTCAAATTTTTAATCCAAAAGAACTTTGTTCAGAAGATGCGGAAAAAGCGACCTATCAAAAAGAGGCGACTGAATCTGCGTCAGAAAGCACTTCTGAAACTCAACAACAGATGTTGGAAAAATTATCTCTGTCCTTAGAAGATTTTAACACCATAAAGTCCCATGCACAAAAGAGAGAGATTCTATTCGCAGCAACCCCTTTTGATCATGGATCTTTGGCTTTCCTTGATGAAACCATTCAGCCGACATTCATCAAAATTGGATCAGGCGATTTAACCAAAGCACCTTTGCTTTGGGCTGCTGCGCAAACAAAACGCCCTATGATTATTTCAACTGGTATGGCTGTTAGGGAAGAAATTACGTCTGCCATGGATGTTGTCACCCACGGTTACCTGCATGACACCCCTCCTTCAGGGCGCGCTGATTTTGATGGGTTGAGTATGTCTGAACAAGGCATTTCGATACT
>CBFCZA010000121.1:0-8501 GCA_965602285.1 uncultured Curvivirga sp.
TGGCTATGTGTCCCCCACATGGATGGTTTCAAAGAATACGGTTCCAACTTGGGCTTATTCTGCTGTTCATGTCACAGGCGAACCTGAAATCATATCAAAGCCAGACGAAGTGATGGATCTTATGAATAAGCTTTCATTGCAATATGAAGGCCCCGATGGATGGTCCCCACAAGAGGTGGATGGAAAAGTCCTTAAAGCCCTTAGTAATGGCATCGTTTGTTTTAGAATTCCTATTACTGATATGGTTTGTAAAAAGAAATTAAATCAAAATAAATCTGAAGAAGATCGCAATGGGGTCATTGATGCCTTAAATAAAACAAATTCTTTTGAAAATATTGCCTTGGCTAAAACATTAAAAGATTTGTAAAATTTATGAAATACAAGGCGCCTATCGGCATTTTTGATTCAGGTGTAGGCGGACTTTCCATCGCACGGGCAGTTCGAAGGCAACTTCCTACGGAAAATATTATTTATGTGGCTGATTCTGGCTTTGCGCCTTATGGGGAAAAATCCACAGAAGTCATCACGTCACGATGCTTTGATATTGTTGAATTTCTTTTGTCAAAGAAAGCGAAGGCGATCGTTGTTGCCTGTAATACAGCGACAGTATCAACTATTTCTGATTTGCGGGCACATTTTTCCCTGCCGATTATTGGGGTTGAGCCGGGTGTGAAAATGGCAGTGATGATGAAGCCAAAGGGAAAGATTGGGGTCCTAGCAACAACGCAGACTGTTAAAAGCGCATCCGTGGCACGGTTGATAAAAGAGCATGCTGCACAAGATCAGGTCTATGTACAAGCTTGCCCCGGCTTGGTGGAGGCTATTGAAGGTCGAAAATTAAAAGAACCGCAAATTATTGATCTATTAACAAGCTTTATAAAGCCGCTTCTTGATGAAGGGGTTGATCGTTTGGTTCTTGGCTGCACGCATTATGCTTTTTTGCTGCCCTTAATCCACGTAGTGGTACGCGAAGAAACGGATAGATTAGTCGAAGTGCTAACAACCCATGATGCTGTAGCTAGCCAATTATCGCGGCGTTTAAAGGCTGCAGAAATTTTAAATGAAACGGATGCCCAAGGAAGTAATCTTTTTTACAGCAGTGGTATAACCAGCTTCACAGCAGATCTTTTTTCTGATCTTTGGGGCAAGAGGGTAGAAGTGGCTTCCTATACACATAAAAAAAGCCCTGAGAAAATTATATAGAAAATTTCTCAGGGCCTTTAGAATCTTGAACTTATTATTTTAAACGTTAAAGCGGAAGTTGAAGATGTCACCATCTTTGGCAACATAACCCTTGCCTTCAAGGCGCATTTTACCTGCGTCCTTAACGGCAGCTTCACTACCAGCTTCTATAAAGTCATCAAAGGCAGTTGTTTCTGCGCAAATGAAACCGCGTTCAAAGTCTGTATGAATAACTCCTGCTGCATTTGGGGCGGTGGCACCCACATGAACGGTCCATGCGCGGGCCTCTTTTGGACCTACAGTGAAGAAGGTTAATTGCTTTAACAATTCGTAACCGGCACGAATAACACGGGCAAGGCCTGTTTCTTCTAGTCCCATCTCGCCAAGGAATTCGGCTTTATCTTCTTCGCTTTCCATTTGTGCGATTTCAGATTCAATGGCTGCGGAAATAACAACTGATCCTGCGCCTAGGCTTTTCGCCCACTCTGCTACTTTTGTAGAAAGCTCATTACCTTCTGCAGCTGCGTCTTCTTCTACGTTGCATACATAAAGTACAGGTTTTGAGGTGATGAGTTGTAGCTTCTTGAGAAGAGGGACTTCTTCTTCATCAATGTCCATCATACGAACCGGGCGTCCATCTTGAAGAATAGCAAGGCAACGTTCCATCAAGTCGAGTTCTACTTTGGCATCTTTATCGCCGCCACGTGATTTTTTGTTGGCGGCATGAACACGTTTTTCTAGGCTTTCCATATCAGAAAGCATCAGTTCTGTTTCAACCACGTCGGCATCCCGAATAGGATCAATGGTGCCTTCTACATGGGTGATGTCGCCATCTTCAAAACAACGAAGTACGTGGCAAATTGCGTCTACTTCACGAATGTTGCCAAGGAATTGGTTTCCAAGGCCTTCACCCTTTGATGCGCCTTTTACAAGACCAGCAATATCAACAAATTCCAATTGGGTTGGGATGATTTTTTGAGAACCAGCTAATTCTGCAAGTTTGTCCAAACGCGGATCGGGCACAGATACGCGCCCTGTGTTTGGTTCAATGGTGCAGAAAGGATAGTTCGCTGATTCTGCTGCTTGTGTTTGTGTCAATGCGTTGAACAAAGTGGACTTTCCAACATTTGGAAGACCAACGATACCACAATTAAAACCCATGTTTCTTATCCTTTACTATGCCTGAGCAAAAAAATCTTTTCGTTCAGGAGCCACTCAATTTGTTTTTTGCTGCTTGAAAGGCAGCGGCTAAGCCAGTCGGTTCTGGCGTTTCTGTTTTTTGTGATGTTGTTGGCGCGGCAACCTTTTTTGGTGCGCTTCCAACAGCGTCTTTAACGGCATCTTTTTTATCGCGATTTTGATTCTTAGGTGGGTTAACCAATAGGCTAACTTTGGTTGATAACTTTGCGCCACCTTTGGCAAAATCTTCTGCATCAATCAGTTCGGGCAAAGCCTGTATCACAGCATCGATAAGGGTATCACTGATTTTACGGTCTTCTTTACCAAAGTCACCTAGAACATAATTGGCTACTTTATTTTTATCCCCGGGATGACCGATTCCTAAACGAATGCGGGTATATTCTTTACCGATATGGGCGTCCATACTTCGCAGACCGTTATGTCCGCCATGACCACCACCGGTTTTTACTTTTAATTTTCCGGGCTGAATATCTAACTCATCATAAATAACGATAACGTCTTGTGGGTCGAGTTTGTAAAAGCGCATTGCTTCACCAACGGCCTGACCAGAATTATTCATATATGTATGAGGTTTAAGCAATAGAACCTTCTCAGATCCAATGCGGCCCTCAGAAAAAACACCTTGAAAGCGGCTTTTCCATGGGCTGAATAAGGAATGGCGGCGGACAAGTTCGTCCACCGCCATAAAACCAATATTGTGGCGGTTGTTTTCATATTTCGGACCAGGATTGCCCAAACCAACCAGCAGCAACATAAATTTTTAAATCCCTATGTCTTACTCTTCAGAAGCAGCTTCTGGAGCATCTTCGCCTTCTTCAGCGTCAGCTTCTTCAGTTGTGCCGCCTACTTTTGGTGCGTTGATGTTGATCACAACTGGATCACGATCACTGATTGAAGATTCAACGCCTTCTGGAAGATCCAGATCAGAAATACGTATTGTGTCACCCACAGCAACCTTTGTAAGGTCGAATGTCAATTCAGATGGTACGTTTGCAGCAGAACATACAATTTCAATTTCGTGACGTACGTAATTGATAATACCGCCAGCTTTAACGCCAACACAGTCATCTTCGTTCAAGAAGTTTACTGGAACTGAAAGGTGCAAGATTGTTTTCTTGCCAGCACGAAGGAAATCAACATGCAAAATAGCGTCTGTTACAGGGTGGAACTGAACGTCGCGTACTAAGGCTTTTTCTTCGGTACCGTCTACGTCTACTGTGTAAACAGTAGAGAAGAAATGACCAGATTCTAGGCCTTTCCACAAAATACGTGGATCGATAGAAACCATAGCAGGGTCTTGGCTGTTACCATAGATAACGCACGGAACTAAACCTTCACGACGAGTAGCCCGAGCTGCCCCCTTACCTGCTCGTTCCCGCTTTGCAGCTGGGATTACAGTAATATCACTCATTGGAAATCTCCTATAAATATGAGTGTTAATAAATAGAGACATGTGTCTCCAGTTTAAGGTCCAACCTCCAGGGGTGTTGGACCATGCAGCTGGCTTGTAGAGAAAAAAGTCAATAAAAGCCAGCAAAAAATGATTTAAACAATAAGAGCTGCCAAATTTATAAAGCAGCTCTTATTAAGAGTTTATACATAATTCCCGCTTAGTCGAAGAGTGAGGACACAGATTTCTCTTCATAAATACGTTTTACCGCTTCTGCCATGAGAGGCGCGATCGGTATTTGTACAATGTTATGGCTGGCGCGCATCGCCTCTGTCGCTTGAATTGAATCGGTCACCACAAGTGCTTCTAACGGTGAGGTCGCCACACGGGCAACCGCGCCGCCTGAAAGAACGCCATGGGTAACATAGGCGCTTACAGATTTAGCACCGCCATCTTTTAAGGCCTGTGCCGCATTACATAAGGTACCTGCACTATCAACGATATCATCAATCAGTATGCATGTGCGTCCTGTTGGGTCACCAATGATATTCATTACTTCTGAAACGCCGGCTTTTTCGCGGCGCTTATCAATGATAGCCAAGTCACAATCCAAACGTTTCGCCAATGCACGGGCACGTACAACGCCCCCAACATCTGGAGATACGACCATTGGAATATCATCTTCTTTAAGATGTTTTTTCAAATGCGTATGCATAACAGGCAAGGCAAACATATTATCCGTTGGAATATCGAAGAAACCTTGAATTTGGCCTGCGTGAAGATCCATGGTTAAAACGCGATCTACACCTGTTGTTTCGATAAGGTTTGCAACTAACTTAGCAGAGATCGGTGTGCGTGGTCCTGTTTTGCGATCCTGACGGGCATATCCGAAATAAGGGATAACAGCTGTAATGCGTCGAGCTGAACCGCGTTTCAACGCATCAACCATCACCAGTAATTCCATGAGGTTGTCATTGGTAGGGAAACTTGTTGGTTGCACAACAAAAACATCCTCACCACGTACATTCTCTAGGATCTCTACAAAGATTTCCATGTCAGAAAAACGACGAATGGTTGCTTTTGTTAGCGGTACACCTAGATAGGTGGAGATGGCTTCAGCAAGTGGGCGGTTGGCATTGCCGGAGAGGATTTTCATAAATGATCACTCTTTTTTCTATGTAAACATGAGTTTACTAAGGATACGGGGCATCTTAAAAGATAATATTGCAAATTAAAATTTAAGGCCACTACAATTCTTCGAACTCTATAGCAAATAATACGCAATTTTGTAAATGACTCATCGCGTGTGAATCACGAAAAAAGTGAATCTTTTTCAAGGATTTATGTATATTGTGTTTCTAAAAATGTTAATTGGTTGCTTGCCCACTGTTTTTTAAGACTATTTTGTCTAATGCTAGGGCTGCTTCTTCTACAACGCCAATGGCGATACTATAAGCAATATCGCCCCATCTGCCGGACAAGGCGCCTGTTGGAATTAAGTTTTGTTGCTTTAGGCTTCTGACTTCACGTCCATTGTGATCTTGAAGCAACCAATCGATTCGAACCAATTGTTGATTTTCATCATAACGTTTCACCAAAACGGCACCAGAAATCACTAAATCTCCACGTTGGTCATTAGTCGCGATTTTAATTTTTGCGCGTTTTAAGATATTTTCGATATTTCGACGAAGGGATTTATTCCCATCACCTGGCGCCCCTGTGATTTGCAAAATCTTGATGCTCATATTTTCTAGGATTTGCTGGTTGCTAAGGGCCTCTAAAATATTTGGTTTTAAATAGGTCGCCAGTTGCTTTGCTGTCATCGCCGCTAATGTTTGAAAGCTTTCCTCTCCTAATATCGGTGTATATTCAGTGACTATATTTTCGGTAACTAAATAACCGTGTTCATCAAGCAATTGCCATTTGAAACTACTTTCAAGGCCGTTGAAATGTAAGTCCCCTAACAAACGATAGGGCGTGTTTAGGTTTCTTTTTTCACTAACTGGAATTTGGTAGGATGTTATGGCCGATATGAGAGAGGTTTTCATATCTGAAATGAGGCTAGGTGTGTCACTGCTGATCAATTCAATGATGATCCCAGAGGCATCTTTCGGCTGTATGAGTGGATTTTCGAGCTTTTCAGCTTTGTCTTTAAGTTTGTAAGGGCGGTTAATTTCCCCACAACCCATAAGAAAAAAGGATAGCAGTACTCCGATTGATAAAAGTCTAAATGACAAAGCAGCCTACCAACATGGCAAGAAAACAAAGTGCAAATAGTTGAATGAGCCAAGGCATATTAGTATCCTTTTTGTAAAGATATCGCACTTATTTGGCGGCCATAATCCGGTTCTTGGGCCAAAGTAGTTCTGCGATAACTGTAAAATTGATCTAGGTTTGAGCGGGTATCTAGATTTATGAAGCCACAAGAATTTAGCTCTAGCATATTTAACTTATCCATAATGAATGCGGGAAGGTCAAACATCGCGTGGTGATTTCGTGTGCTTGGGACAAAATATTTTTCATTATCTTGATGGGTTTGGATGAAGTTTTCTTTAAAATCTTGCCCGACTTCATATGACGTTTGGTGGATGCAGGGACCTAGGACGGCATTGATATTAGAACGGTCCGCCCCTAATTTTACCATGGCATCGACAGTATTTCCCATCACACCACTAAAGGCGCCTTTCCATCCTGCATGGGCAGCCCCGATCACGCGCGCACCTGGATCCGCAAATAAAATCGGTCCGCAATCTGCTGTTAAAATACCAATGGCAATATCATCGCGCTTTGTAGCGAAGCCATCAGCTTGTGGACGATCAAAACTATTCCATAGATTTAAGTCTGGTTTACTGTCGATAATATGAACTTCAGCAGAATGAATCTGGTAAAGGCTTAATAGGTGATCTGGTTTGACGCCAAGAGTCGCTCCAACACGGTTTCGGTTTTCTGCAATATGACTAGGATGATCATTGGATCCAGCCCCGCAGTTTAAACCTTCATACAGGCCTTTGCTGACCCCGCCATGACGGGTGAAAAAGCCATGATTGATCCCATTGTGAAGAAGGCTGTCATGGGTTTCATATTTAGAAGCATCAATCATGAAAAATCCTATTTATTATTCAACTTCAAAGCCAGCAAGCTTTGGGGCATCTGCAGCCCTTATGGCGAGGACTTTAAATAAAATGCCCATTTCGTCCCTGTGGGTCAAACGTTTCAGGGCTGTTTGTATGTCTTGTTTCTGTTTCTCTGTTGCGTTCTGGCAAAGCTGTGCTGCGCGCCCGCCAATACCAAGGCGTTCTAGGAATACCCCTTGTGTTAGGAGAGGGGCTGCAATGCAGTTAGCTAGCATAAATTTAGCAGCTAAGGATTGAAAATCCACATGGGCGGTTAAGTCCGCTTCGCCACAATGATCTAATACATCGCAATATTTATGGTTTTTCATGGCTTGCAAGCTATCACCAGTGGCAGATTTTTCATATCCATAATCAATGATTAAGCCCAATCCGTTTGATGCATCAATCCTTTGACCTAGCAGTTCTGCAAATGTCAGGGAGAGAGGAGAGCATTCTGCAATATCATTTTCTTGGGCCGCTTCTTTAACCTGTTGTGAAAGATAACCTTCAAGCTTACTTGCATGTTTTCCATAGGCCCATTGGAAAACGTCCGTATTTTCATCTAGATCGATGACTTTATCACGCCAACCATCTGCAGTTTTAACCAGTTGATAGATAGGAAGGGCGTCAAAAAGTTCGTTGGCGATGATGAAATTCGGTTGGTTTTCATCAACCTCTGGCAAGCTGGTTAGGTCTTTATGCCATTCAACGTTAGATCCGCGCAGTGTTTCCTTTTGTAGTGTTGTAAGGGCAGGGCTGGTTTCTACCAAATGAATGGAAAGTGAATCGATAAATCCGGGTGCCATTTTACCCGCCCGTAAAATATCACCCATGAATGTACCCCGACCAGGCCCACATTCTATTAAGTGACATGTTTTAGGGCTACCACGATCTAGCCACCCTTGTGCAAGCCAAAGGCCGATCAATTCCCCAAACATCTGGCTGATTTCTGGGGCTGTTGTGAAGTCTCCTTTAACCCCGAATGGATCGCGGGTCATGTAATATCCATGTTTTGGATGGCCCAAACATATTGAAAAATAATCAGCAACAGAAATTGGACCGCTGGTTGCAATCTGCTGCTTTATTATTTCTGACAGTTTGTTCATGTTTTTACTTTTTAAGGGCCGGTTTTTGATAGGCTTGCCAAATGAGATAGAGACCATAAAGGGCCATCGGTAAGGAAAGCCATTGGCCCCAAGTTGTATCAAACGGCAAACTGGTTGTTAGGACTTCTGGTTCTCTGAATAGTTCGGATACCGCACGTGTGATACTATATCCGGTTAAGAATATACCGGTTAATAGGCCCGGACGGAAGCGTGCCTTTAGAAGCTTATAGGCACCAAAGGTTAAAATGAATAGAAGGATACCCTCCATCGCGGCTTCATAAAGTTGGCTTGGATGGCGCGGTTCAGGTCCCGCACGTGGAAAGATAACAGCCCATGAAACATCGGTGGCTCTGCCCCATAATTCTTGATTGGCAAAATTCGCAAGGCGTCCAAAAAACAAACCTACGGGGGTAACAATCGCCCAAACATCGCCCATCCAAAAAGGATTGATTTGATGCTTTTTGCAATACAGCAACATGGCGACTATCACACCTATTAATCCACCATGGA
>CBFCZA010000122.1:0-8484 GCA_965602285.1 uncultured Curvivirga sp.
CGCGGCTGCTGATACATTTTCTATGAGTTCAAGCACCACTGTTAGTAATTATAATTTCCTAGCCAATGTCACAGATGCCGATGGTGACACGATAAAAATACAAAGCCTATCTGCGTCAGATGGATTATTAACAGACCATGGTGATGGTACATTTAATTACTATGGGTATGATGCAGGAACAGAGGTCATATATTATACGATTACTGATGGCATGGATGAAACTACAGGCCAAATAACAGTAACGATCACTTAAATTTAATTTGTGATTAAATATAACCTATACTATTAAAAAAGGCGCCTCGACGGCGCCTTTTTTAATTTTGTTTTTTTTAAAACAAGCCCTCTAGAACGGTAAACCAACGTAGTTTTCCGCCAAAGAGGCCATCGCTGCCTCTGAAGAGAATAAATATTCAAGATCCGTTTGTTGCAAACATTTATCATAACTATTTTGGTCAGGAAAATCATGCAATAAGCTGGTCATCCACCAAGAGAAACGTTGCCCCTTCCATACACGTGCCAAGGCTTTCTTCTCATAAGCATCAAGGCCAGACTGGTCATTATCATTATAATGATCCAACAATGCATGATATAGATAATAAATATCAGAAGCTGCACTATTTAACCCGCGCGCGCCTGTAGGCGGCACAATATGGGCCGCATCACCAGCCAAGAACATATTACCGTAACGCATTGTTTCACACACATAGGAACGAAGGGGCGCGATACTCTTCTCAATAGATGGCCCTGTTTCTAGTTTATCCGCAACGTCTTTCGGTAATCGTTTTTTAAGTTCTGTCCAGAACGCATCATCGCTCCAATCCTCAACATTATCAGTTAATGGTACTTGGATATAATAACGACTTAATATTTGAGAGCGTAAAGAGCAAAGCGCAAAGCCACGTTCATGCTTTGCATAAATCAATTCAGGTGACACAGGCTTCGTACGTGACAAGACACCTAACCAACCAAAAGGATAAACCCGTTCATGTTCAACCAATTTATCTTTTGGAATAGATTTGCGACTTACGCCATGATAGCCATCCGCACCCACAATGTCACATCTTCCGCATTATGGATGACATTACCACCGGCCTTTTCACGTGCATCATACAAATCGCGGGTCAATTCGGTTTGTCCATAAACAATAACTGAATTGCCATTGGTATGTTTGTGCAAATTCACATGATCAAGAATACCATCATGTGCAATATGAAAGCCTTCATGGATTTCACCTTCTTTATCCATACGTTCACCACATTGGGCTTCACGCATCAAATCAGCAAAACCATGCTCAAGAACACCAGCACGAATACGCCCTAAAACATATTCACGGCTATGTTTTTCGAGTAAGACATTATCGATGCCTTTAAGATCTAAAAGTTGTGAAAGCAAAAGTCCTGATGGACCACCGCCAATAATACCTACTTGAGTTTTCATCGTTCTTATCCCTGCCGAATTGATTATTCACATTCTAAAATCATTGTGCCTGCACCCGTATTGGATATAGGAATATGATAATTAGAATGAATAACATTAATGTTATCAGACAACGCCCCGCGCATCATCATCCACATCGTTAATTCTGTTCCTTGTGCGCCAGCCTTCTCAACCAATTCCCGACGCCCTATTTTTGTGAGTTCTTCTGGATCAGAAACAATTTTCTCCATACAATATTGGTCGAATTCTTTATTGATAAATCCTGCACGCTCCCCATCTAATTGATGAGACATACCGCCAGTACCTAAAACCACGACCTTGATATCTTTTGGATAAGATTCAATAGCACGCCCTAAGGCCTTACCGAAATCTAAAGACCGTTTAAGGGTTGGTATTGGATGTTGCACCGTATTTGCTGAAATTGGGATTACGCGTGGCATATTTGAGCCGCGTTCAGGCCAAAATAATTGCATCGGCACTGTGAACCCATGATCCACAGGAAGTTCCTGACAAGATGTAATGTCAAATTCATCCGCAACCATTTGTTCAATAATGTGCCAAGAAAATTCAGCATCGCCCGCAAATGGTGGGATAACTGGAATTCCCCAACCTTCATCTTCATTATGATATTCATGGGCTGCCCCAATGGCAAAAGTCGGCATTTGATTCAAGAAGAATGCTAATCCATGATCATTATAAATCATAATCGCCACGTCAGGTTTATGCTTTTCTAACCATGCCTGTGCAGGTGGATATCCATCAAAGAAGGATTTCCAATAGGGTTCATCTTGTTGCTTATTTGCAATTGCCTTGGCAATAGCAGGAATATGGGATGTGGTAAGTCCACCAATAATTTTCGCCATTTTTATTCTCCTGCCTTTAGAAGTTTTTCTTTAAACGCCTCTAAGGTCATACCAGTTTGTTGCGCACCGATATCCTGCATATTCAGGCCATAAACGCCTGCTAATTTTGCCAGATAATAGATATTTCCACCCGCTGCGATCATTTTTAAAACATTTAATTCTTTTACCGCTTCTTTTTGTTCATCGTTCAATTTGAACTTGTCACAATAAGCATCAGGATTGGCTAAAAATTCTTCACGTGCTTCCTTTTTATTAAAAGTAAAACACATCTTGTTTAGCGCATAACCTTTCATCGCCATTTTACCGTCAAAGAAGGTTGTCCCCGGTATATCTGTTAAATGGTTTTCAACATCTGCCATCGTCTCATTCCTTTTCAAATTTTATGACCAGTAAAGGCGCATAGGATTGTCCACCAACAACGCTTGTTGTAATTCTTCAGTGGGGGCAATATGTGGGATAACATCGACTAATACACCTTCATCCGGTGTATGTGATTTCATATTTGGATGCGGCCAATCCGTCCCCCAAAGAACGCGATCACTAAACTTTTCCACTAAATAGCGGGCAAAGGGAATAACATCCTTATAAGGTGGGCCGGCGATGGTTAAACGTTCTGGACAGCTTACTTTCGTCCAGAAGTTTCTATTTTCTTCCATCAATGTCACAAAGCGTTTAAAGTCTTCGTCATCAAGTGGTTTTGACACATCAGGGCGCCCCATATGATCAACCACAACAATTGTCGGAAGCTGCTTCAAAAATGGGAGTAATTCTTCCAAATCCGGAGCCTCAAAATAAACGACGATATGCCAGCCAAGAGTTTTAATTTTTTCTGCTATATCAAGAAAAACTTCCTTAGGCGTACTATCAACCAAACGCTTAACAAAGTTGAAACGTACGGCACGTACACCTGCCTCATCCATAACTTTTAATTCTTCGATTGTAATATCAGGTCGTACAACAGCAACACCACGGGCAAGTTCCCCCGCCGTATTCAATGCATCAATTAGGGCTGCGTTATCTTTGCCATGACAAGAGGCCTGAACAATCACATTGCGATCAAAGCCAAGATGATCTCTTAGGGCAAAAAGTTGATCCTTTGAGGCATCACAAGGTGTATATTTACGTTCTGGTGCATAAGGAAATTCATGGGCTGGGCCAAAAACATGGCAATGCGCATCAACAGCACCAGCGGGCGCAACAAAGGTTGGCTTTGCTGGATTGGCGTGAAACGGAAGATAGTCAGTATCCATAATCATACACTTTCTTTATGCGAAGACGATACCATCAAACAGCTTCCTTGCTGTTCTGACGATCGCCGCAGATTGAACTTTATCATTCTCAACATTCAATATGACCGATACATGGCCTTGCGGATGCTCAATATTCATTACTTTTTCATTACCCGTTGGTATAGTACTTAACGCTGCCACTGGACTTCCATCTGCAAGACATGCGCTCGCCACACTAACCGCACCCAACACACCAATAGATGCATGGCAACGATGGGGAATGAATGTACGTGTTGAAATAGCACCACCATTTATTGGCGCAGAAACCATCGTCATTTTTGGTACGGATTTTTCACGTACATCCCCTAAATTCATCTTGGGACCAATTTGTAGGCGGATGGATTCTAACTTTTGCTTTAGGACTTCATTAGCTTCAAGTTCTTCACGGCTTTCAGTTCCTATAATTCCCATATCTTCTGCCCGTAAGACAACAACAGGCATACCGTTATCAATACAAGAAACAGAAACGCCATCAACTTCATCAACAAGGTTTCCTGTTGGATATAAAGCCCCACAAGTTGAACCTGCTGTATCTTTAAAAGTCACGGCAATAGATGCAGATGACCCAGGAACGCCATCAATGTGCGTAGTTCCTGAATAGGAAACTTTACCCTCAGGCGTTTGAACTTTTAAAATGGCGACCTGATCGGTATTTTCCATAAACACAGTAACGGGTGTTTCATCTGCACTAATATCAACAAGACCTCTTTCAAGGGCAAATGGCGCAACACCAGCCAAAATATTTCCGCAATTTTGACCATCACTGACCAAAGCCTGATCGACGAAAACTTGAAGAAATAAATAATCAACATCGATACCGTCTCGTGTTGATTTCTTAACGACGGCAACTTTCGACGTCAGCGGATCGGCCCCGCCCATACCATCAATTTGGCGTGGGTCCGGGGATCCCATAATACGTAATAAGAAGGCATCTCTTTCGGCAACATCTTGTGGCAAATCTTCTTCAAGAAAATAAGCCCCTTTTGATGTGCCGCCACGCATCCACATGCATGGTGCAGAGTTTTGAACCTCCTTAGACATACTTCAAGCCCTTCTCTTCCAAGCGCTCGCGCATTTTATACATATCAAGCCCAAGAACGCCTGAACTTAGTATTTTCCGCTTTTCTTCCTCCAGCGCCATCCGTGCTTCTGCTTTTTTAAGCACATCCGCAGCCTCTTCGCGCTTCACAACGCAAACGCCATCATCATCCGCAACAATCACGTCACCGGGGTTAATAGCCGCCCCAGCGCAAACAACAGGAACGTTCACGGACCCTAAAGTTTCTTTCACAGTACCTTGCGCACAAATGGCTTTTGACCAAACGGGGAAATTCATTTCTGTTAAATCTTTAATATCACGAACACCCCCATCAATGATCAAACCAACCCCACCACGGGCCTGCATAGACGTTGCAAGTAAATCGCCAAAATATCCCGCATTTGAAGGAGATGTGGTTGCCAATACCAAGATGTCACCCTTTTGAACCTGTTCAATAGCAACATGGATCATCCAATTATCACAAGGAGGCGCAAGAATTGTCACTGCTGATGCGGCAACTTGTGCCCCACTAAAAATGGGGCGCATGTATGATTCCAAAAGACCTTTTCGCCCCTGAGCCTCATGCACAGTTGCCATACCACATTTCGCAAGGCCATCAATAACCGCTTGATCAGCACGTTCTATATTTTGAACGACGACACTCATGATAATTCCTCAACAGTACGCGGATAAACGGATTGAAACCCTTCTGCATATTTGGCTGGCTTGCCACCAGCTTGGCCACCAGAATTACGACGGTAATGATTCGCACGGTTTTCAGCTGCATTTTTGTAGAAATTCCAAAGATGCTCCTGCCCTTGCATTGCTTGAATAGCCGCCCATTTATTATCCCATACATCTGAAATATCTAAGAATACATCCGGCTTCCATTCCATTTGTTCTGTTTGATGCGGTTCAAACAAATACAATTGTGGTGCGCCAAGAACTTTTTCCCCAGGGTTATGCCCCCAAGCCTGTGCAATCATCCGACATTCCATTGTAACTTCTGTTGCATACATATGGTCAGTATTATACGGATCCCATTTTGAATGGCTCATCATGAAATTAGGTTGAACAGCGCGCATAAGATCAACAATTTTGAATTTTGCATCTTGATCAACAACCAAAGGGTAATCCCCTAAATCAAAAAATTGAATATCGTGCGCGTTCAATGCTTGGGCTGCGGCCTCGGCCTCTTTCCGGCGTGATGTTTTAACTTTTTCAAGGGTCATGCCTTCTTGCTTCCAAAGCTTAGCCGACTCTCCACGCTCCCCATAAGACAAACAAGCAATAGTCACTTCATAGCCAAGCTTTTGATGCAACGCGATCGCCCCACCACAACGCCACACAAAGTCCGCCGCATGGGCACTAATAATAAGAGCTGTTTTTTTATCACTCACGGCACAAGCCTCCCAAGAAGTTGGTAATCCTACCATTTAATTTTGAATTAATTCTGATCATATGTTTATCAGAGTTTGAAAATAAAGCTATTTCAAAGCCCTTTCATTGATATAATTTTTTGCTATACTAATAATAATTTCGAATGGGCCATGGAGAGTATAATGAAATATTCAGCACCAAATTTAAGGCATATGCGTGCCCTATCCGCCGTTGCGGAATGCAAAACTATTTCCGCAGCCTCCAGCGAAGTTTTTTTATCTCAACCCGCCATAACGCAGGCCATAAATAATGTAGAGAAGCAGCAGGGTGTCATCCTTTTTGAAAGGCGCCCTGATGGTATGTACCTAACAGATGCAGGCCACCTCTTCATAGATCGCATCAACAGAATGCTTCGCCACTTAAGAACGGGCGCACAAAAAGCTTCGGACCACCTTGGAAAACGTGGCGGCAAAGAGCTAGATTCATTAGAACAATTGATAACAGGCGTACAAATACGCGCCCTAATAGCCCTTTCAGAGATAAATAATTATAGTTTAGCAGCAAAATCAATATGCATATCCCAGCCCTCATTACATCGTGCAGCAAAAGATTTAGAGCATATTTGCGCCACACAATTATTCACCAAAGAAAGCCGTGGAATAGGGCTAAGTGAAACGGCGAAAATTCTTGCGTTTTACTTCCGCTTGGCCCTATCCGAACTTGATCAAGGCATTGATGAATTAGCCGCATGGCAAGGGAAAGATTCCAGCGTTATCACGATCGGCACCATGCCACTGGCACGAACATATATCCTCCCCCATGCGCTAAATAAACTTCTAAAAGACAAGCCAAACATTCATATAAAAGTAGAAGACGGCCCCTATACGGCCCTCCTCCAAGGCCTTCGCAATGGCAAACTAGACCTTCTTATTGGCGCCCTTAGAAATCCACTTCCTATAGAAGATGTGAAGCAAGAATTCCTTTTTGATGATGAGCTACATATTATTGGGCGAAAAGATCATCCTTTAATGAAATTAGGCAAAGTATCTAGGAAAGATTTAAACAATCATTCATGGGTCGTCCCACGCGCAGGCACCCCTACAAGAGATTTCTTCGACAATCTGTTCACTGAAGATGAAGTAATCAACACCATCGAAAGCAGTTCCTTAATTCTAATTCGTGAACTGCTTGTTTCCAGTGATAGACTTACCATCATTTCCAAACATCAGGTCCATAATGAACTTGAAACCGACATATTAGAGCGCATTGATTTTCCATTAGTTTCAACCAACCGACCCATTGGAATATCTACAAGAAAAGATTGGCGCCCCACAGCCACACAAGCAAAATTGATGAACAACGTTCGACAAGTAAGCTTAGAAATAAACCATGACTAGAAATAACCTAACTATTGCAAAAATGAATAGCAGATAGAAGCAACTGATTTTACCCACCAGCATTCGAGTGGTACCTTCATCGATATTATTTTAGAGATTGTTTTATAAATAAAATGGCACATGTAACCGATTTAAAAATAGCTTTCATTGGATTTGGGGAAGCAGCACAAGCCTTTCTACAAGGATGGAGAGAGGAGTCTTTTTCAAAAGACCTTCTACCCCTCAACGCCTTTGACATTAAAACGGACAATGTAAACCCACAAATTGTTTCAGCTAAAGAAAAAGATTTTACGCGATCAAAAGTAAATGGCATGCAGAATGTTAAGCAGGCTATTCATGGTGCAGATGTGATTTTCTCGCTGGTAACCGCTGATCAAGCGCATCTTGCTGCGAAATCAGCGGCTCAGCATATCTTGAAAAATGCCTTTTACTTTGATTGCAATTCGTGCGCTCCTGGAACCAAAAAACGATCCGCAGACGTTATAGAAGCAGCGGGTGCACGTTACGTTGATGTCTCCATCATGGCCCCTGTCCATCCGAAGCTACACAAAACACCTATAGCCCTACGTGGACCGCATGCAAAAAAAGCAGTAGAGATTTTTAACACGCTTCAAATGGCCGCAGAGTTTTATTCTGAAAAATTAGGCGCGTCTTCCTCTTTGAAAATGGTACGCAGTATTATGATCAAAGGCATGGAAGCCTTGATGGCGGAATGTGTCCTTGCTGGACGCTTAGCAGGCGTTGAAGAAGATGTCATAGACAGCTTAGATAAATCATATCCGGGCTTCGATTTCAAAACGAAATCCTCATATATGCTTGAACGCTCCATGACCCATGGCATAAGACGCGCAGCAGAAATGCGTGAAGTCGCGGTAACAGTCGAGGAATTAGGGTTAAATGCCCATATGTCTCATGCTATTGTTGAATGGCAACAACGCATTGGAGATCTTGGCATTATCACGGAAGAAGATGACACATACCAAGATCGTACTGACACTATTTTGGATGCACTGAACTTAAAGAAATAACATTTACATTATCATAAGGGATTAATGGTCATGAGAATATGCGTAGCAGGT
>CBFCZA010000123.1:0-8473 GCA_965602285.1 uncultured Curvivirga sp.
GAGAATCCATTACATTAACCTCCCGTACTCATTATTTTATAAGTATAATTACAATTATTTTAATACGATTTTCGTATTTTTTTCTTAACCCAACTCCGAAGAGTAAATTTCGCAAAGATATCCTTCAAATCATGAAATGATCGTTCAAATTCAATGCGAACATGGAAACACTATAACCGCGTTTTTTTTAAAAACTAATATTTTTTTTAATAATGGGAAAAAAACTTTCCTATCAGGAACCTATTTTTATGAAAAGTGTATGCAAAAAAGGCATTAATTTTCTTCAACAAGCGCAGAAATACTTGTTAAGTAAGATGGTCGTCATATTTCATAAGACACATAAAATTTAAAGTTAAATCAAAGCATGAAAAATATATTTTTGATTCAAAAATACTTTTTTTAAAGGGAATCAGAGCAACAGAAGTCGTTTATAGAAAGAAAAAGGGCTTTGATCATTGTTTTTGAGGGGAAAAATAGTTTTTAAAACTAATTATGAACAAAGCGATCTGGAAAATCAGTCACAATAGCCTCAACACCCCAAGAGAATAATTCTTCTGCTTTTTCTGGATCATTAACAGTATAGCATCGCACAGGAAAGCCAGAGGCTATAATAGCCTTGCATTGCAATTCTGTAAGCTTATCTGCATCAACATGAACAGCGTCAGCTTTTAAACTTTCTACTTCATCTAACCAATCAGCAGGAATCTCTTCCCAAAGCATTGCGTGTTCAACACGTGGTAATATTTCATGTGAAGCAGATAGGGCATCTCTGGAAAAGCTAGAGATAACAGGGGATGGCAATAGTTTCGGCCAATTTGCTTGTACGTAATAAGCAACGGCCTCTGCTGTTGCAATATCCGTTCCTGTATCTGGTTTGATTTCTAAATTCACCCCTAGATTCAGGGCAGCAAGTAAGCTAACAAGTTCTGGTAAAGTAGGGATATGTTCGCCCGCATATTCAGGCCCGAACCAACTGCCCACATCAAATGCTTTAAGAACATATAATGGGGTTTCCCAACAGCTGCGTTCTACATTCGCAGTTCGTTGAAAAGTATCATCATGGCCTAATACCAAAATACCATCGGCAGATAATTTACAATCCACTTCAACCCAGCGACAACCGACCTCTGCGGCCTTCGCCACAGATGCAAGAGTGTTTTCAGGGGCTAACCCTGCAGCGCCACGATGACCAATGATCTTTGGTACAGCCATTTATTCTCTCCAGAATATTAGTTGTCACACTAAACTGTGAACACGATATGCCAAACTACCCATATATGTCACATATCCTACCAGCAATAAAAAAGCATCACGGCGACAAATTTTGTAATCGCCAAACAACATTGGTACCAAAGCCAGACATGCTGCAATCATAACCCAAATATCAATTTGTTGAATATCTTGTACAATTTCTAAAGGTTGGATCATTGCTGTGATCCCCAAAATAGAAAGGACATTAAACAAGCAAGAACCAATTACATTACCTATTGCAACATCCGCATGACGACGCATGGCCGCAATCGCAGTTGCGGCGAGTTCGGGTAATGATGTGCCCAATGCAACAATGGTTAAACCGATCACAGATTCAGGGATACCATAGGCCGTAGCCACGTTAACCGCACCTTCGACCAAGACATGTGCACCACCGACCAAACCGCCGAGACCAAAAAGAAGAAAGGCACTAATGACAAACCAGTTTTCTGGCACATTTTCCATTTCTTCCATTTCTTTTTCATGCAGCTCTTTTACATCGCGTTCTTTTTTATCACGGTAATAGGACCATGTAAGATAGGCCACCAAAGAAGACAGCATCAAAAATCCTTGCCAGAAAACGATCACACCAGACAAAGACAAACCTGCGAGTAAGAACATAGCAAGCATCATGGCTGTGCCATCACGGCGAAGGGCCTTAGGGTCACAAACCAATGGATAGATTAACCCAGCAACACCCAAAATCAAAAGAATGTTTGATATGTTACTGCCAACAACATTACCAACAGCAAGTCCTGCTTGCCCTTGCATTGCAGCCTTCACTGTCACTAAAAGTTCTGGGGCAGACGTACCAAACCCAATAACAGTTAACCCAATAATCGCTGGGCTTACATCTAATTTTTTCGCTAAGGCTATGGCCCCGCGTAGACTGATCTCGCCGCCAAAAAACAAGAGGACTAAGCCTGCAAAAATAAAAATAAAGTCCATGGATGTCGATGCCAATTTTTTAGTCCAGTTATGTTAGAAATTACCTGTCTTCAATAAACAGAAGAGGCCTTTTAAACAACCTAATCTTTCATTTCTCAGCGCTAAAATGGAATAGGTATTCGTTATCAGAGCAATTACTCTATAGGGAAATATGTGCCTTTTACCCTATATTACAAGGATCAGTGATCACCAATCGATGCAAATTTATTCTTTAGCGATGCTAAATCAAGTTTATCTTTCAGTCCGATTAAGACCAATCGCGTTTGCGGCGTTGCGGATTTCGACCAACAGGGAAGCTTTTTATACTCAATTCTTTTCCCTACCAATTGCACTAAAATTGGGTTCTCTGGATATTCTTTGGTAAAAAGAAAACCTTTTGCACGTAGAACCGTAGCGGGAAGTTTTGCCAAGTATTTCTTGAAATCATCAATAGAAACAGGAGATTCTAAAACAATCTGATCCGTATCAAAAACATTTGAGGCGATATTTCCTGTATTTCCATTTGGACTTTTAAACGAAGTTTCCACCCCTTCACCAAAGACTAACGTCCAATCTAATGAGCCATGGCTGATTTCGATAACACGTGCCTTGTCATTCAACCAACCTTCTTTGAAATCATTTAGATCCTTTTTACGCGTAACATCCATTTTATTGAGTAAAATGATATCTGCAGCATCTAATTGTAGCATTGCTAAATGCCTAGTTTCGCAATCCAAGTCTAGTAACAACGATGCATCAACCAACGATAAAATAATATTTAACTTCAATCGATCCTTGAAGTTAGGATAGCGTATAACATCAGCAATACGTGAAGGGTCTGAAACGCCACTTGATTCTACAATGATATGATCAAACATTCCCATTGGGCTTTGTATTAACACATTGTCCAAGGCCCCTATCAAGTCATTTTGAACAGAACAACAAATACATCCATTCGCAAGACTAATGACGCTTTCCGTCTGCTGAACAACTAATTCACTATCAATATTAATGGCACCAAAGTCGTTCACCATTACTGCTAAACGTAGATCGTGATCACCTTGTAAAAGATAATTCAACAAGGTTGTCTTACCACTACCAAGGAAGCCAGCAATGATTGTCACGGGCAATGGCCACGAAGGTTCGTGTTCTTGATCTTCCATTGGGGTGACATCTGGTTTCGGAATTACTTTTCCCGCCTTACTTATACGCATCAGTCAATCACCATTTCTTTAGGCTTGTAAATCCACAGGCTTTCCTGCCCATAATGCTTTCATATACGTATCCCCAAAATGATTTTTAAGATCATAGGTAACCTGCCCCTCCAGTACAGTCAGTTCCACAACTGAATTATGAATATTTCCTTGCGGTAATACCTCAAATAGATTGCGGTCGAGTACAATCATATCCGCTGACTTTCCAACCTTTATGCTGCCTGCCCTTTCTTCAATTCCCATAGACCAAGCCCCATTGATGGTCATAACTTTGATAGCCTCTTCCAAAGGAATAGGTTCGCCAAATCGGCCTTCATATTCTTTCCATGGGTTCATGCGTGTGACTAAACTTTCAAATCCAATCCACGGATCAATAACAGACACTGGCCAATCAGTACCAAGAACAGCGATGCCGCCTTCGTCAATCACACCTTTGAAATTATAAGATCGTTCCAAACGCTCTTTCCCATAGCCAGATCGCGCCCCAGATACAAAAGGGCTTGGATACCAAGAGACCGGTGAGAATTCAGCAACCACATTTAATTCTTTAAATCTTTTTAAATTATTATTATCCAATATTGTTGAATGTGCACATTGATGGCGCATCCCATTTGGTCCATTACGCCTTCGTGTTTCAGCTACAGCATCCAAAAAGACATCTGATGCAGCATCGCCCGTACAATGGGCGATCACCCGAATGTTTCTACTGTCCATATCCGTCAACATATCCGTAATATGTTCTGGTGTTAAATTAAGTTTTCCACGCCATTTGCTTCCCTCTTCCCAACTGGTTAGCAAGTATGATGACTGCGGTTCAACAGTACCATCAAAGTGAAACTTGACGGCATTAGCATTTAACCGGTTAGATCTATAATAATGGCGCTCTCCAGATAAGAGCTCCCAACGGCGCTTTACAGGGAATATATCATCCTGCCAACTAATTGCGGCTTCAACCCGAAGAGGAAGAAAACCGG
Organism: uncultured Curvivirga sp.; assembly: GCA_965602285.1. GTDB lineage: Bacteria > Pseudomonadota > Alphaproteobacteria > UBA8366 > Aestuariispiraceae > Curvivirga. Next base: position 4,367 of record CBFCZA010000123.1, read on the forward strand.
AATCATCCAATAGTTTCAAGGCATCAAGACGATGCTCACACACATGAACATATTTAGTCCCCACCACGCCACGTGAAGATTGATAGCGAGAACCATTGCCGTATGATTTCTTTAACACGTCGATAGATGTAGGTGGCATCGCAGCATGGACAAGCGCATATCCCCCATCGATTAAAAGTCCAGTTGGTGAACCTGTTAACGGATCACGATCTAAATATCCATTTCTAGGGTCTGGGGTAGTTTCATCAATACCCGCCAGAGCCAAAGCCTTGCTGTTAGCCATCATCGTGCCCCACATCCGATCCAACAAAGCAACGGGGCGATCAGGCATAAAACTATCCAACCACTCACGTCCGGGGGTTAGGCCTTCTTTTGTGAATGTATAACGCACCCAACTCTGCCCATAAATCCAGCCTTCATCTCCTACTTTTTGTGGGTATTTGTTTGTGTATTCTAAAATCGCATTTTTAACTTGTTCCGGTGAAGGATCTTGAATACCAACATCCAAGTGCCCCGCATATTTAGGGGCAAGTGCCAAATCAGGGTGAGTGTGCATATCATAAAGCCCGGGCATGACGAACTTGCCTTCTAGATCGACCACCAGTGTATTATCATCGATAAAAGGTTCAACGCCATTGTCTGACCCCACATAAACAAAATCACCGTCGCGGATCGCCACACAAGAAACCCAAGGTTGGCTATCTTCTACTGTATAGATACGCCCATTTTTAAAGACCAACTCTGCATAGGAATTTGTGGACGGACTATTTGTTGATTGGAAATTATCTATTTTTGCCACGACGACACCTCAAGAAAGCTAGTAAGGATAAAAACTATGTGATTATATTATAGGATATCACTCTATTTTATAAGCATGATACGACAGGTTTCTGTCTTTAAACACAAACACACATTGTGAAATAATTGAAAATTCCCAAGAAAGACTAGATTCTTCTTATTCAACCAAGTATATGTCGCCAAAGAGTTAAAACTTTTTGGAAACTAGGCTATAATCATCATCTAATATCACAGTAAGTAACGTTCCATGTACCGAATTTTAGACTAATGACAATGACATTTCCTGCATTATATAAAGAAATTGCTTATCAGGACCCTGCGGATCTGTTTCCTTCATTGGAACAACTGCCCTATCCTATATTTCTAGATAGTGCGATGGCAGATCCCCGTCTTGGGGCGTTCTCATATATTGCTGTCGACCCATTCCTTACATTTGAATGCAAAGATGGTTTAGTTGATTTAAACGGTAAATCTCAAGAAAACACGCCTTTGGTTTTATTAAAAGAATTGCTGGAACAATTTAAACTTGATCGTTTCGAAGATATAGACCTTCCAGCCTTCCAAGGCGGGGTCGCTGGGCTTTTTAGTTATGATATGGGTTGGTTGCTGGAAAAATTACCAAGCCATCAAGACAATGATGTAGACATCGCAGATATTGCCCTTGGTTTCTATGACCTTGTCCTTGCCTTTGATCATGGTAAAAAACGATGCTGGATCATTAGTACAGGGCAAAGTGAAAATCAGCCAATACCAAATATTCATCATGCTGAAAAACGCATTAGCAATATCCTATCATTCATAGAAGACGTATCCAATCAACCTTGGCCAGATCAGATCATTCCGCCTCTTACATGGTCAACGGAATTAAGCCGTGCGGATTATGAATCGCAAGTACAAGAGGTGATTGATTATATCTACGCAGGTGATATTTTTCAGGCGAACTTGTCGCAGCAATTTTCAACGACCCTGCCTGAAGGATTTAACCCTCTCGCGTTCTATAAATCCTTACGAAGAGCAAATGCCGCTACATTCGCAGGCTATTTTAAAACCAACGATTTTATCATTGCGTCCTCTTCCCCTGAACGCTTCATCAAACTACAAGACGGGCAAGCAGAAACCCGACCCATAAAAGGCACCCGCCCTAGAAGTGACGATCCCGTAGAAGATCGCGCCTTAGCCGCAGAACTTCTTGCCGCAGAAAAAGACCGTTCAGAAAATGTGATGATCGTTGACTTACTAAGAAATGATCTATCAAAGAACTGTGCGCCCCACACTGTGACAGTGCCTGAACTCTGTGCGCTTGAAAGCTACGCCTCTGTTCATCACTTGGTTTCTTCCGTAACGGGCCGTTTAAAAACTGATCGAAGTAGCCTTGATCTGATCAGCGAGGCATTTCCAGGAGGATCTATCACAGGCGCCCCCAAATTGCGCGCTATGGAAATCATTGCAGAATTAGAACCTCAACGCCGTGGCGCTTATTGTGGATCCCTTGGTTATATCAGTTTTAATGGGGATGCGGATAGTTCAATCCTTATTCGTACTGTTACTCTCAAGAATAACATCGCTAGATTTAATGTGGGCGGTGGAATCGTTGCAGATTCCTCTCCTGCAAGTGAGTATGAAGAAACATTGGTAAAAGCGCGCGGTATATTTGCCGCCTTTGATGCGATGACATCAGGAAGCTCCATCATTGTCTCTGGGGCAGAGAAACACGCACAAGCAACATCATCGCGAGAAGCGTCATGATCTTGCTCATCGATAACTACGATTCATTCGTTTATAACCTCGCACGGTATTTTGAAGAACTTGGCCGCGCGGTTAAAGTTGTACGAAATGATGCAATATCCCTAGAGGAAATAGAAAGCTTAAAACCAGAAGCTATCATCATTTCTCCCGGCCCTTGCACACCAAACGAAGCAGGCCAATCCCTTAAAGTCATAGAGCATTTTTCGGGGCGTGTTCCTATTTTGGGTGTTTGCTTAGGTCATCAAGCCATCGGGCAAGTTTTTGGTGCGAAAGTAATTCGTGCCAGCAAACCCATGCATGGAAAAACGAGCAATATAGATCATGATAGCAAAGGGTTGTTCACCCAATTACCTACGCCGCTTACCGTAACGCGCTATCATTCTTTAGTCGTTGAACTGGATACCTCTATCAGCACGCCTTTGAAAATTCAATCTGTCTCAAGTGATGGCGATATCATGGCCCTTTACCATCAAGAACTTCCTGTGTTCGGCGTGCAATTCCATCCAGAGGCAGTCCTTACCCAAGGCGGGCATAAACTGATAGAGAACTTCCTTCAAATAACAGATCAATTCTGGCAGGAAAATGCAGCATGACCTTTTGGCTAAATGGCACCCTTCATACGGATGAACAATCTATTCACATAAGCGATAGAGGTTTTTTGCTTGGGGATGGGCTTTTTGAGACATTTCGAATTGAAAATGGTGTCGCACAAGATATCGAGGCACATTTTGAACGCCTAAACGTAAGCTTGCCTATTATGGAATTGACAATCCCGTATAATAAGACCAGCATCTTTGGTGCGATGGAAGATGTTATTAAACACAACAACATTCAAAATGGTAGCATGCGTCTAACACTAAGTCGTGGTACAGGGCCACGCGGCCTACTCCCATCGGAAAAATGTGAACCTACTGTACTTATCACTGCTACATCCTCACCAAAAACCACAGAAGACATCTCCGCTATTAAGCTACATATCTCTACAATACGCAGAAACGAAACCTCCCCCGCAAGCCAAATGAAAACAATTGGTGGTTATTTAGATAATATATTAGCCCTGCAATTAGCTAAAAAAGCAGGGGTTGATGATGCCATATTATTAAATACAAAAGGTTTCGTCGCGTGCACTTCTAGCGCAAATATTTTCCTACAAATTAATGGGAAAATTTATACTCCGCCAATAGAGGATGGAATATTAAACGGCATCACACGACAACAGTGGATCTCCGACCTTCATGAAAGTAACAAAGCGGTTACAATTAAGAGTATAACGACTGAAGATCTAAACAATGCTTCTGACATTTGGCTCACTAACTCCCTCATTGGTAAAAGAAGAGCCGCCTTTAGGCAGAACTAATACAATCAAAAGCCCCTTCCGTCATATCTTTCTATTTCACCATTTAAATTGTAAATTTATTTCAAAATTTAATTAAATTTTGACATTTTTTTACAATTGATCTAACATTATACACTAACTGAAAAGTGTCTACCCCATGGGGCCAATACCCACCCTTACCCAAATGGCCCTTCGACACGCAAAAAAAAAGACCCCTGTTTGACTGA
>CBFCZA010000124.1:0-8470 GCA_965602285.1 uncultured Curvivirga sp.
GATGGTAAAACATATGACCACCTTCCTTCGCAAACTGATTTACAAGCAAAAGCGACACCTATCTATGAAACTATGGAAGGGTGGAGCGAAAGCACAGAAGGCGCACGTAGCTGGGCGGACCTTCCTGCAAAAGCAATTAAATATGTTCGTCGTATTGAAGAGTTAATTGAAACTCCTGTGGCTGTGTTAAGTACAAGTCCAGAACGTGATGATACAATCCTGGTGCGAGACCCATTTGAAGGTTAGTCCATAGGCTATCCAAAATTTGGGCGTTAATTAAAAGGGTGTGAACATTATGTTCGCACCCTTTTCTCTTTGGTTTTCCTTTTCCGTTGCCATAAACCATATGAATCATGTTAGTTTTAATTCCTTATAAATTGGGTGATGTGTCAGACTCATTGGAAGACTAAATATGGCTGTAAAAATTTCGGATCAAAAAAAGACCAAGAAATCGGACGCGTCAAACGGTCCGATTGAGGTAAAAGGCCGTTTTGAAATCCTGCCTGATCAACCGATGCCTGAATTTGATTCTCCTCCAGCATTTGCATTTAAGGCCGTAGGACTTCGCAAAAAAGAGAAAGAGAGAGAATTCTTTGCCTATGTTTGTGACCCTGCTATGCCGCCTCGATTTGGGATTGTTTCCCTTTTAGCGCGTGTAGATGATGCTCATTTCATAAAGGTGCAAGATTGGGACGTTGTTGATTGGCCCATTGAAGGTCGTCGTTGTCCTGTAGCTGTTTGTGAAATGCCGGAAGGTGGTCGCGCCTTTGCTACTGTTGATGCAGTACGGCGGCCTATGAAAGAAGAGGAAATCATCCGTACGGTGATTGATCCTGCAACACAAGTGCTTCGTGAATTGCATGGGGTTGGTGTCTATCATGGGGGCATTCGCGCTGATAATATCTTTTTCACCAGTAGTCTAGAGAATGATATCATCGTAGGGGAATGCTATACTGCACCTGCCAATGTGGCGCAGCCTATCGCTTATTCAACGATTTCAAATGCTATTGCAAATCCAACAGGGCGCACCCCAGGTTCGCGTGAAGATGATATGTATGCGTTGGGCGTGACTATCTTGGCCTTCCTCTCTGGAAAAAATCCAGTCGCTACTTATCCTGATGAACAAGCGTTGCTAAAGGCAAAATTAACCTATGGCTCTTATGCTGCGATGGGGTTAAGTCATCGTGTGTCACCTGCGTTAATGGAAGTATTGCGCGGGTTACTTAATGATAGCGCGCCAGACCGGTGGGGTGTGGAAGATTTGGCCTTATGGGTAAATGGGCGTCGGATGAACCCACGACAACATTCTTTAGGTCAAAAAGCGTCACGCCCTTTTGTGATCAGTGGGTCTGATTTTGATACGGCACGCGAAGTTTCTTATGGATTTGCACAATCATGGGATCAGGCGGTAGCATTAATACAAGATGGTAGCTTGGATACATGGTTACGCCGTAGTCTTTCGGATGATGACAGGATTGAAGCCGTTAATATTGCGAAAGGTAACCATGCCGGCGTTACACAAGCTGAGCAAGAGGAACTGGTCTCAAGGGTCTTGATCGCATTGTCGCCTATCTGGCCAATACAAATACGTGAAATGGCAGCGACATTTGATGGTTTAGGGCAGATGGTAGCTATTAATATTCATAATCGTGAAATAACGGGCTTCTTTGTCAAAGTTATTGAAATGGGCTTGGTCCCATTTTGGTTGGAAATGCAAGATGCTACTGATCTGGACCAGTTACGTGTATTGCAGCGTTTAGAAAAAGCTAAATTGCTTTTGGTAAATCGGAATATGGGGAATGGGCTTGAGAGGGTGGTTTATGAATTAAACGACTACATGCCTTGTAGTTCCCCTATGTTTGAGGACGATTATGTACCAACGATCGACTATTTAATGCCCGCCCTTGATCGTTTAGCGTTTCAACGAAATTGGAAATTAGATACACTTATTGACCGAAATATCGCAGCTTATATTGCAGTTAACCACAAACGAAATATGAATGTTTTCTTTCAGGCGATGGATAGCAGTAAAAAAGGTGTGGAAAATGTGGTGGCGCAGGTAAAGATCTTACGACATTTGCAAGAAACCACTGGTGTAAAACGCGGCTATATTGACCTAACAAAAGCCTGTGTGAATATTTTGGAGCCTTATATCGAACAATTCTATTCATATGATGAACAAGAAAAAATTCGTGAACGGATGGAGAAGACGACAAAACTAGGTCGCTTAAAAGATCTATTGGATATTGTGGAAGATAAAGAAGCATTGCAGCGTGATCATGCTGAATTTGCAAGGGCGGTACATGAATATACTGGAACAGTTGTGAAGCAAGCACGTCTTTATGAAGAAATTAAAGATCGTCAAAAAATTGCTGGTACAATTGGTGGAAAAATATCAAGTGGGATGGCAGCTACATTAGGCGTTATAATCGTCAGTGTTGCATCCATCTTTCAGATGCTATGAGGTAAAATATGGCAGCTAAAGATGCTAAAAATAAAGACGGTAGCGGCGGTGAAGAAACCGAAATAAAACAGCAAACCTTCCGCAAAAAATTTATGTTATGGGTAGTTTTACCTATTACAGGATTGATTTTTCTTTCTACGGCTGTTGTTTGTGCTGCGGGGATGGTCCCAACGGCAGTGGCATATTTTATTGATAAATCAGAAGGGAAATTTGCAACCAGAACAGTAGGTTATATGAATCTTTCTGGTGCTGCTTTTGTATCTATGGATATGTGGTCTTCGGGGGATCATACGTTAGAACGCGCGTTTTCTTTACTTGGAGATCCATTTAACTGGCTTGTGATGTTTGGTGCTGCTGGTATTGGTTGGATTATCTATTTCATGTTGCCCCCTGTGGTTTTCTCTTATTTGCATGCGTATTCTTTAATTAGAAATAAACGAATTAAAGAACAGCAAACAGGTTTGATCAAAGAGTGGGGGACGATTGTCGCGGAAAGTGCCCCCATGGTTTCTGCAGAACTATTGCGTTTTGATCCTGATATGGCCATGGATGATGGTAATGCGCCTCCGTTAAGCGAGGAGGATCTTGCAAAAGTAGCCGTAACGAAAAAGGCGATGGCTAAAAAAGCTAAGGCTAAAAAGGGTTAAATGAGAGCCTTTACAAAATTCGAATATAAAAAAAGCCACAAACGAATGTTTGTGGCTTTTTATTTAAGGGTGATTTTTAATCATCGTTTAGTAATTTACGATCATTAGCCATATTTTTCATTGATTTCTGTAGCTTCTCAAATGCCCTAGATTCAATTTGGCGAACACGTTCACGACTGACACCATGAACTTTGCTTAATTCTTCTAGTGTTTTGACAGGGTCAGAAAGGCGACGTTGTGTAAGAATAGAGCGCTCTCTATCATTTAAATCTTGCATGGCCGCTTCTAAAAGTTCCCTACGAATGGTCAATTCTTCTGTTTCTGCAAAGGTTGCTTCTTGGCTTTCGCTGTCATCTTCAAGCCAATCCATCCATTCGCCATCCCCTTCACCGTTGCTTTTTAATGGGGCATTTAGGGAATTATCACTGCCAGCAAGTCGACGGTTCATGGAAATAACATCTTTTTCCGGAACATCTAATTCGTCAGCAATTTTCTTTACATTATCAGGATGTAAATCCCCCTCTTCAAAAGCTTGAAGGCGGCCTTTAATGCGGCGTAAGTTGAAAAATAGTTTCTTTTGGGCTGCTGTTGTGCCCATCTTTACTAAAGACCAACTATGTAGGATGTATTCTTGAATAGACGCGCGGATCCACCACATTGCATATGTGGCAAGGCGGAAACCTTTTTCAGGATCAAACTTCTTCACAGCCTGCATCATGCCGACATTGCCTTCGGAAATCAGTTCTGAAACGGGAAGTCCATATCCGCGATACCCCATGGCAATTTTTGCAACAAGACGTAAATGTGATGTAACCATTTTATGGGCGGCTTCACGATTTTCATGTTCCCGCCAATCACGGGCAAGCATGTATTCTTCGTCAGGTTTTAGCATGGGGAATTGACGAATTTCATCCATATAGCGTTGCAGATTACTCTCTGGCGTTAAGACTGGCAAATTTCCTGTTTTGCTGCTCATGATATGACCCTCAATTAATCTTGACCCAATGTTACCTGATTTCAAATTCAACTTAAGCTGTTGTTCTTGTAGATTATCGAAATCAACATTCTATAGATTGGGATAGAATTTGGGATTTCAAGAGGTTGAAATGTGGCAATTTTGTGATTATTTGCAAAATTTAATATAATCTATAGTAAATTTAATTTACCCTAAAATACAGAGCAATTCTTCCATATCACGAGGAAGTGAGGACTCTAACAAGATTTCTCTACCGGTCGCAGGGTGGATAAACCCAATTGTCTTAGCGTGAAGGGCTTGTCGGTTAAATTTTGCGATGAAAGATTTTGCATCAGGTTCAAGGGAGATTTTGCGGCTTTTACTAACTTTTCCATATACAGGATCCCCGATTAGGGAATGCCCAATATGGGTCATATGAACCCGAATTTGATGGGTGCGTCCTGTTTCCAGTTGGCATTCTATAAGGCTCGCCGTGCCAAAGGATAAGGGTTTAATCATTTTATAATGGGTAATGGCATGTTTGCCATGCGGGGGCTTCACAATGGCCATTCTTTTACGATCAACGGGATGTCGGCCCAAATTACCTTCAACAGTACCTGACGATGGTGCCGGAAGACCCCAAACTACGGCCTGATATTTTCGTGTTAAGCTGTGGTCGGCAAATTGCTCAGAAAGGCCTTGATGGGCGATGTCTGACTTTGCAACAACCAATAAGCCGCTGGTGTCTTTGTCAATTCTATGGACGATACCGGGGCGTTTCACCCCACCTATACCAGATAGGCTATCCCCGCAATGGTGCATCAAAGCATTGACCAGCGTGCCGCTATTATTACCAGGTGCCGGATGCACTACCATACCAGCAGGTTTGTTGACAACGAGTAAGTGTTCATCTTCAAAAACGACTTCTATGGGAATGTCTTCTGGTTGGATGTCTAAATCTTCTGCCACAGGGACGATAAGTGTGATTTTATCTTCAGGTTTGACCCGCCTAGCAGGGTCCGTTATTGTCCGACCGTTGAGGGTGACTTGTTCATCAAAAATAAGGGATTGAAGGCGACTACGTGAGTAATCTTCCAAATTCTTTGCCAGAAATTGGTCAAGCCTCATACGGGATTTCTTAGGGACATCACCCTCAGGAACCATCAATTCAAATTTTTCAGATGTCTCAGTCATATTTTGGCTATACAGGGCGGGGTCTTTTCATGCAAGCTTTGAAAGTAATTGTAATCGTAATGGGTGTTCTTATTGTTGGAGCGCTCGCCTTATTAGGTTACGGATTGTCCAATGGATGGCATCATTCAAAGCCGTTGGATTTAACTGAGACCTCTTTGGAGCCGTCAGAGGTCGAAGCTCCCGCGCATAAAGAGATGCATTCGGGAGAAAATTATTCAGATTCAAAATATAATCATCATAAATTTTCTCGCCATCAAATTCCAGAATTTGAAAATTGGAAAATAGACCTTCCCCTTGGTAGCGAAGTTGTAGAAACTAGTCCGATGCATGGGCTTTTATATTTACGTTATAAAAAAGAAAAGACAAAAGGCGGCGTGATCATCTTGGATTTACGCCAACAAAAACAAATAGGCCATATTGAATATTAATCGATAGATAAGAAATTGAGGGTAAAATGAATTTTGCTTCTGATAATTCCAATGGGGCGAACCCTGAAATCATCAAACATCTACTAACTGTCAATGATGGTGGTTTGCCTTCCTATGGGGATGATGAAATTACATTACGCGTTCAAGACAAGCTTTCAGAAGTTTTTGAACATGATTTAATGATGTTTCCTGTTGCCACAGGCACCGCGGCAAACGTCATTAGCTTAAGTGCAATGACACCGCCCTATGGGTCCATATTATGCCATGCAGAATCGCATATTCAGCTTGATGAATGTGGAGCGCCAGAAATGTTTACCAGTGGTGCAAAATTAATCACTATACCCGGTGAAAATGGCAAAATGACACCAGAGGCTATCAGTAATTACCTGGATATGGGGTGGAAGGGTGTGGTTCATCATTCCCAACCTTCTGCTATTTCTATCACACAGGCAACAGAGTCTGGAACCATCTATAGCTTAGATGAAATCAGGGCAATCACAAAGGTTGCGAAGGCCCATGATTTGCTTATTCATATGGACGGGGCGCGCTTCACAAATGCCATGCGTACATTAGGCTGTAGCCCTTCTGAAATGACATGGAAGTCTGGTGTAGATCTGTTGTCCTTTGGGGCTACAAAAAATGGGGCCTTAGGGGTGGAGGCGATCATTGTTTTTGATCCGAAGTCTCAGGCGGCTAAAGAAATGCCATTTCGCCGGAAACGCGGCGGCCATCTTTTTTCTAAAATGCGCTATCTTTCTGCACAATTAGAAGCCTACCTTGCAGATGATTTATGGTTAAAGAATGCAGATCATGCAAATGGGATGGCACAAAAACTAGCAACTGTTGTTGAGGCTAACCCAAATTTAGAAGTCGCGTTCCCTGTTGATGCGAATATACTTTTTGTCCGTATGAAAGAATCACAAGCGAAAAAGCTATTTGATCAAGGTTTTTATTTTTATGAATTCCCGGCGGCGGGTAAAGACGTCTATCGTATCGTCTGTGCATGGAATACGGAAATGTCCAATGTAGAGGCACTTTCCAAGGCTATTTCAGCAGTTTAATTTATGTAATTAAAAAAAGTTAAATAATTTGTCGTTTTTCCCTTGCAAGGGACGGATGAAGCAGCTAGAAACCGTCCCGTCGCAAGCAATTGCTTGAAGCCTTATGACCCCTTCGTCTAGAGGCCTAGGACACCGCCCTTTCACGGCGGCAACACGGGTTCGAATCCCGTAGGGGTCGCCATCTTTTAATAGTTGGCCACAAAAACAAGCACCTTCACCGGTGCTTTTTTTATGCTTAATTCAATCGTTATATCTTATTGATTTCGAGGGTGTATACTTGAACGTTAGTTGGACATACAACGACACTTCCAAAAGAAATAATGACCTGTCATTGACCATAACCTGCCATGATATTTATTTTGGCGGGAGTTTTAGATTGATAAATGTTTGTAGTAAAGTTTAATCATACTAAGCCTTTAGTTGTATTTATTTTATATGTGATGAAAGATACGAACTATATAAAGTTTAAATTTTATAATTAATTTATAGGATAGGGTTGCAGTATGAATTTTGGACTAGCGATATCAACATGTTTGGGGAAGTATGCTAAATTTTCTGGGCGTGCCTCACGAAGTGAATTCTGGTGGTTTTATTTATTCAATCTATTGATGGGATTGGTCATGTCAATTATTGGCGCAGGAGTATTTCCAAATGACCCAATATTAAGTGAGATCCCTTCACTTATAGTTTGGTTAGCACTTTTATTACCCCTATTGGCTGCTGGAACGCGAAGGTTGCATGACATCGGTCGGACTGGCTGGTGGCAATTGCTATCGCTAACAATCATTGGGATTATTCTGTTGGTGATTTGGTGGTGTTTCGACACAAAAAAAGAAACGAATAAATATGGCGAGGTGCCAAAAGATAAAAGTGGCGAAGTAGCAGAAAGTCCCGCCTAACTTAGGCTTGTTCAGTCGATGTAAGATGTGTGGTAAAAAACTCATGAGGCATTAAAAAATAAACCTAGCAATAAACAGCTAGGTTTATTTTTATGTAGTAGTTTTCAATTGTTTGTCTTTAGGTATTGATGGAAATTACCCTTTCCCATTTTATGCATTAGGTTTTATGACTAACGTTTCAATCAGGCTGACGCGTTCTTCTTCAAGGTTACGATGTAAGTTATATGCCTTGGTACTAATGTCGTTCCCCGCTAGCATATAGACACCCAATGGCGGTAATTTAGGTTCACCAATAGGCTTTTGAATTTTAGAGAAGGCCTTCTTTGCTAGATCTGTTTTGTCGTTCCAAATCTCAATTTTGAAACCTGCGGTTTTTATAACACTGCGGAACTCTTCTGGAAGGATAAGGAAGCTCATGGAGCTGTCTTGTGCCCATGGTACAGGAAATTGTAATGGTGTATTTTTATTGCCGCATACCTCATATAAAACAGCATGACCACCGGGTTTTAGGACCCTAAATGTTTCCGTTAACCACGATAACTTATCTTCTACATTCATATTCATTTGCAAGGACCAAACTCCGTCAAAAGAATTGTCCTTATACGGTAAATCTAATGCGCTGGTTGCATGGAATTTTAGCCGCTCTTGCATGTTGAGCAATTGCGTTAAGCGTTCCGCAACATCGATATACTCGTTGCTTAGATCTATACCTGTTACACGACACCCTGTTTCATGAGCCAAACGCCGTGTAGATCCTCCAATGCCGCACCCTACATCTAAAATATGCATAACCTTACATTCCAGGTTGATGGGACATTGCTC